>CANJKD010000337.1 GCA_947474415.1 Burkholderiales bacterium
AATGCGTGAGCCCGGGCTCTTCATGGCCCGACCAGGGTGTCGCGAGTCAGGTCGCCGCCCACGCCGGAGCCGGGGGCGAAACTCAGCACGACGCGCACGCCCTTGGGCAACGCTGTGCGCACGGCCACCGCGCTGGCGCCGCTGGCGGGAACCGGGGCCGCAGCAACGTCGCCGGTCGACTGGCAATTGGCCCACGCATTGCCCTGGTAGAAATACACCTGCCAGGCGCTCAGGCCGGTGAGTGCGCGTATGGTGCCGGGCTCGTTGTCTTGCAGTTGAAGGCTGCGCAGCCAGTTTTCCTGCAGTGCGCCGGTGGTGATCACGGCGGGGCTGGCCCATCTGACCCAGGCCGCTTTATCGCCATCCGCGCGCAGCGACCAGGCCACGATCTGCAGCCCGGTGGGGGTGCGGCGCGTCATGCGCACGGTGGCGCCGTCGCAACTCAAGGCTTGCGGCACGACCGACGTATTCTGGATGGCCGCCAGGTCTTGATCCCACTGAGCGATAACGGTGTTCAGGCGCAGGGTCTTTTCGAGCCGGGACTGAGTGGCGTCACGGGTGCGCACGATGCCGTCCACGCCCTGCCAGGCCATCACCGCCATGATGGCCATGACCATTATCGCAACCAGCACTTCGACGAGCGTGAAGCCGGCGGAATCGGCTGCGGCCCTGCGGCGTGAAACCGGACGGAGGTTCATTTCCGCAGCACCGTTTTCAGGCTCAGGATGGGCTGGTCGGCCGGATCGGCGAGCCGCACCTCGACATTCACGAACAGCGGGTTCGGCGTCGGTCGCACGGCCATTTTTCCGAGGTAGGTCAGGCCGAGTTCCGGGCAGCTGAAATCGGAGTCGCCGATCGGCGGCGTGAGGCCGCTCAGGCGCAACGCGGCCAACTGGTTCTCGGCGCACCACTGCGCCGCACTCACATCGGCCAGGCGCTGGGTGTTGCCGGTGAGGGCGCCCGCCGCCCGGATGCCGGCACCCAGCGTGATCGCGACGATGGTCAGCGCCACCAGCACCTCGATCAGCGTGAATCCCGCTCTGCTGCGCATGCGCGATTTCAAGGGCGTCAAGGGCAGCCTTCAGCGCGCAGCCGCGACGGGCTCGGCGACCGCAGCGAACGGGCCGATGCCGTCGGTTTCGAGCACGAGGCGCTGGTCATCGAGGCGCAGCACGATGCGCTGCGCGCCGATCAGCGGTTCGGGCCCGAGCAGCACCGCGCGGGCGCCGCTCACTTCGGCCGTGACGCCCGGTGTGAGCCAGTTCGACGGCAGGGCGCTCGACGGCGGGAAGCCGACGAAGTGAAAGCCTTCGGCGCCGACCTGCATGGCCTGCGGCTCCCAGCTGGCCGGCAGGCCCGCAGCGCGCGCCTCGGTGCGTGCGGCTTCGAGCAGAGCAACGAGGCGCGCGGCTTCATGTTCAAGTCGGGTGGCGGCCGGGTCGCGCATGGCCAGGCTGGCCACGGAACTGGCGATCACGATCATGACCAGCACGACCAGCAGTTCGATCAGCGTGAAGCCTGCAAGGCGCCCGGAGCCAGCCTTCGTGCAGCGACCTGCTTGACCGCCAGGGTTCACTGCCAGGAGCCGATGTCGGCGTTCTTGCCTTCACCGCCGATGACGCCGTCGGCGCCGAAGCTGTAGATGTCGACATCGCCCTTCAGGCCAGGGCTGGCGTATTGGTAGGGGCGGCCCCAGGGGTCGTTCGGCAGTTTGTCGAGGTAGGGTTTCCAGTTCGGCGGAACCGTGCCGGCGGTGGGCTTGGTCACGAGGGCCTGCAGTCCTTGCTCGGCGCTCGGGTAGCGCTGGTTGTCGAGCTTGTAGAGCTTGAGCGCCTGCATCAGGTTGTTGACGTCGGTGCGTGCGGCAGTCACGCGGGCATCGTCGGCACGTTCGAGCACATTCGGCACGATCAGCGCTGCGAGCACGCCGATGATCACCAGCACCACCATCAACTCGATCAGCGTGAAGCCCCGGCCGAGGCGACTGCGCCAGTGCTTGGGCGTTGCGGCCAACAAGGCCGGCTGCACAGGGTTCATGGGCGACATCATCGGTACTTTCTGCCGGCGCGCGGGCCGGGGTTGCGGACCCGTTGAATCATAATCGGCCATGCCTGCCCGTTTGTGTGCGTTCGTGATCTGGGCCCTGGTGGCCGCCTCGGCAGTCTTCTGGGGCTTGCGCCTGCTGGTGCGTGCGCCGGCAGCGCCACCCAATGCGGTGGCGCTGGGCGACGATGCAGCGGTGCGGGTCGACTTGACGCGCCTTCTCGGGGCGGCGCCGGTGGCGCCACAGGTGGCGGTGGCCGTGGCCGAAGCCAGCGCCCGGTTCCGTTTGATCGGCATCATGGCGCCCAAGGCATCGGCCGCCGCAGGCCATGGCGGTGGGCTGGCGCTGATCGCGGTCGATGGCAAGCTGCCCAAGGCCTACGCGGTGGGCGCCTCGCTCGATGGCGCCCTCGTGCTTCAGTCGGTGAGCTTGCGCACGGCTGTGATCGGGGCGTCGCAAGGTGCGGCGACCGTGACACTGGAACTGCCGCCGCTGCCTGCAACTGCCACCGGGACGCTGCCATCCCCGGTGGCCGGTTTCGCGCCGTCCCGCAGTGGTTCATCGATGGAGGTACCGCCATTGGCCACGCGGCACGTCATGCTGCTGCCGCCGGGCGGCGGTGGGCTGCAGATGAACCCGGCTGCGCCACCGCCAATGCACGATCCGTCAGGGCTGCCCACCCAATAGTTGCCGCGGTGGGCGACCCCGTCACTTCACGGCCGGGTGGCCGGGCCAGGAAGATCGTCGGCCGCCGCCTGGGAAGGCTGCGGCGGTGCGGCAGATTCACTGGCAGCCTGTATCGGCGCTGGTTGTGTCGGGCCCGGTTCCTCGCCTTCTGCCACTTCGGTGAGCAAAGCTGCCGCGCTGCGCACCAGCGGCCAGGCCAGAGTGGCGCCGGTGCCGTCGGTGCTTTCCATGCCGAGTTCGAGTAAGGCCGAGGCATGAAACAGTTTCAGCGCCTGGGCGAGGCCCTGGTGGCTGTGGCTGCGGGAGTAGACACAGTAGTCGGTCACGGCCGGAGCGATCCGCGCCGCCACCATCAGGGCCGCACAGGCGGGCAGGCCGTCGACGATGATCAGGTGGCGCTTGCTGCCGGCGACCAGCATGAGCCCGACCATCACCGCCATTTCGAAGCCGCCGAGCGCCGCCAGAACCTCGACCGGGTCGATCACGTCCTTGTGGCGCATTTGGGCCGCCCGCAGCACCTGCAGCAGGTGGGCAAGGTGCGCCTCTTCCATGTCCGGGCCGGAAATCAGCAGGTCGCTCAGTGGTGTGCCCGACAAGCGCGACAGCACCAGCGCGCCGCTCTCGTGCGAGCCCACGCCGATACCCGCGCAGGCCACGGCATTGCCAACCAGCGAGTCGGCGATTTCCATGCCGGCGCGGATCGCGGCATGGGCCTGGTCGAGCGACATCGCCGAGGTGACGCGGGCGTTGCGCGTGCCGTGGGCGATCTTGCGGGCCAGCAGGCGCGCATGCGGCGCCACCGATTCGGCGACGCCGCAATCGACCACGGACAGCTCCAGGCCCTGAATGCGAGCGAACACCGCCACCGGCAGTTGCGAGGTCAGCAACTGGTTGGCTAGGCGCGAGGTCGACTGGCGTGCCGCCTCCGGGCCGAGACCGTCGACCGCCAGGCCGTGGTCGGCCGCGAAGATCGCGATCTGTGGCGTGCGAAAGCGCGGCTTCAAGGTGTTCTGGATCAGGCCCAACCGCACCGCCAGCGGTTCGAGTTCACCGAGGCCGCCGGTGGTTTCGGCGCGGCGTTCGAGCTTCGATCGCAAGGCCTGTTCGAGCAGTGGGTTCGAGGTGGGGGAAATGAGCGAGCGATTGACCGACATGGACCGTCCGGAGGTTCAAAGCAAGCGGATGGCCGCCGCGGCCGGGCCGCTGGCGGTCGGGGTTCGAGCCCGCGCGGGCTTGAAGGCAGGCGATTGTGAGGCCCGCGGCGGCGCGGCTGCAAATGGGAGTCTTGTCCAATGAGGTATGAGCCTGGAGCGGGGCGCCACATTCCACTGTGGAATGAGCCTGGCGGCCGCCTGAGGTCGTCGATGGGGTGGCTGGCAGGCAGCCCGCCAACGGCGCGAGTCGATCATCAAATCGATGGTGATCGACA
>CANJKD010000338.1 GCA_947474415.1 Burkholderiales bacterium
CGGCATGGGCGCCGCACCGATCGCCGAGGGGGTGTATGAGGTGACCGTCACGGCCACCGTCACTACCAAGGTCAATGACAAGGTGCTGTTCCTCGTCGAAGCCAAGCAGGGCGGCATCTTCGAGATCCGCAACATTCCCGAAGACCAGTTGCATCCGATCATCGGCATCGCCTGTCCGGGCATCATCTACCCGTACCTGCGCGCCATCGTGTCGGACGTTTGCACTCGTGGCGGCTTCCCGCCGGTGTTGCTGTCGGAAGTGAACTTCCAGGCCATGTTCGAAGCCCAGCAGGCACAGGCTGCGGCCCAGGCCAACGGCTCAGGGCTCATCCCCAGCAGCCACTGAGCTGGGCGCTGACCTGGCCACGCGTGGCACGATGAACCTCACGGTCATGGGCGCCGGCGCGTGGGGCACGGCGCTGGCGGTGAGCATCGCCGGGCGCCACGCCACGCGGCTGTGGGCGCGTGACGCCGCACAAGTCGGTCAGATGCTCGCGACGCGGCGCAACAGCCGCTACCTGCCCGATGTGGTGTTGCCTTCGGCCTTGCAGATCGATGCCGATTTCGATGCGGCCGTGGCGCACGCGCGCACCGGGCTCGTGATCATCGCGACACCGATGGCCGGGCTTGCCGACATGTTGCAGCGCCTGGGCACGCGTGCTGCGGGCGTGCTCTGGCTGTGCAAGGGCTTCCAGCAAGACACCGGCTGGCTTGGCCACGAAGTGGCTCGTGCCGTGGCGCCGCATGCGAGCGTCGGCGTGCTCTCGGGCCCCAGCTTCGCCATCGAGGTGGCGCGCGGCCAGCCGACCGCGCTGGTGGCCGCGAGCAGCGATGCCGCGCTGTGCGCCGCAGCGGTCGAGGCGCTGCACAGCGACAGCCTGCGCATCTACACGTCTGACGACCCGGTCGGTGTGGAGGTCGGCGGTGCGGTCAAGAACGTGCTGGCGATCGCCACCGGCATTGCCGACGGCATGCTCGGTACCGACCCCGATCAAGCGCGCGGCCCCGGCGGCCTGGGCCTGAACGCCCGCGCCGCGCTGATCACCCGCGGGCTGGCCGAGATGACGCGCCTCGGCGTGGCACTCGGGGCGCGTGCCGACACCTTCATGGGGCTGTCGGGGCTGGGCGACCTGGTACTCACCGCGACGGGCGACCTGTCGCGCAACCGCAGCGTCGGGCGCCTGCTTGCGCAAGGCCTGCCGCTGGCGCAGATCCTGTCGCAACTCGGCCATGTGGCCGAAGGCGTGAGCACCGCGCCGATGGTGTTGCGCCGCGCCCGCGCGCTGGGTGTCGAGATGCCGATCACGCAGGCTGTGGCGGCCGTGCTGGAAGGCCGTGTGACACCGGCGCAGGCAGTCGAACAATTGATGGGCCGCGACGCGCGCTCCGAATCAGTCTGAGCCCGGAACCCGAGCCGATGCAACGTCGAACCCTGCTGCAATCCACGCTCGTGGCAGCCGCCGCACAGGCGGTGCCGAGCTTCGCGCAGGCTTGGCCCACGCGGACGGTCAAGCTGGTGGTGCCGTTCCCGCCCGGCAGTTCGCCGGACTTCATCGGCCGGCTGATCGCCGAGCCGCTCGGACACGCGCTGGGCCAGACTGTGATCGTCGACAACAAGCCCGGCGCGGGCGGCAACGTCGGCACGGCGATGGTGGCCAAGGCAGCCGCCGATGGCTACACGTTTCTGTTCACGATCCAGGGCCCGTTGGTGACCGCGCCGATGCTCACCAAAGGCCTGAGCTACGACCCGGTGAAAGATCTCGCGCCGGTGACGCTGGTGGCCACCTCACCGAACGTGCTGGTCGTCGATCCGAAGCTAGGCGCGAACACGCTGGCCGAGTTCGTGCACATCGCGAAGCAGAAGAAGGGCAGCCTGAACTACGGCAGCGTCGGCAAGGGCAGTGCTTCGCACCTGGCCATGGAACTGTTCAAGGCCCGCGCTGGGCTCGACATCCTTCATGTCCCGTACCAAGGCTTCCCGCAGGTCGTGGGCGCGATCCTGGCCGGCGATGTGCAGGCCAGCTTCATGGTGCCCGGCATCGCGATGGGCCAGGTGCGTGCTGGCAAGCTGCGTGCGCTGGGCGTGACGACACTCGGCCGCAGTGGCTCGCTGCCCGAGCTGCCGAGCTTCGTCGAGCAGGGTTATACCGACTTCGAGGCGATCTCGTGGCAGGCGGTACTGGCGCCGGCCGGCACGCCGAAGGCCATCATCGAACGGGTGTCGCGCGAGCTGATCAGAATCATCAAGAGCGATGAGATGCGGGCGCGCCTGATCGGCCAGTACTTCAGTGCGGTGGGCACCGCGCCAGAGGCATTGTCTGTGCTGATGAAGAGCGAGCGCGAGCGCTGGGGCAAGGTCATCAAGGCGGCGGGCGTGACGGCTGAATAGGGCGTGTGCGCTACGCCCCGCCCGCGTAGCCGATCTGGCGCCAGGCCTCGAACACCGCCACCGCGACCGCGTTGCTGAGGTTCAAGCTGCGCTGGTCCGGCCGCAACGGCAGGCGCACCCGGTGCGACGCCGCCACTTGGGCCCGCACCGTCTCGGGCAGGCCGGCGGTTTCGGAGCCGAACACCAGCCAGTCACCGGCTTGCCAGGCGACTTCAACGAACGGGCGGCTGCCGCGCGTCGTGAACGCGAACAGGCGCTTCGGATCGGGCTGAACGTCGTGCAGGAAGACATCCCAAGAGGCATGGCGCAGCACCGGCGCGTACTCGTGGTAGTCGAGCCCGGCGCGCTTGAGTTGTCGGTCTTCCATCAAGAAGCCGAGCGGCTCGATCAGGTGCAGCGCGCAGCCGGTGTTGGCCGCGAGGCGGATCACGTTGCCGGTATTCGGCGGGATCTCGGGGTGGACGAGGACGATGTTGAACATGGACTCGGCCCCGGTCGGTCAGGGCTCGCCCGGGCGCGGCGTGCGGGCCACCGACCAGATGTGGACTTGCGCAGTGCCAGCCTGCAGCAGCACGCGGGCGGCCTCGGCCGCCGTTGCGCCGGTGGTCATCACGTCATCGACGAGTACCACGGTGCGCCCACGCAGCCCGGCAGCGCGGCGCGGCTCAACCGCGAACGCGGCGCGCACATTGCCGGCGCGCTGTTCGGGCGGGAATGCAATTTGATGCGGCGTGTCGCGCACCCGCAGCAGCAGGCGCGCATCGGTCGGGCATCGCAGCAAGCGGGCCAAACGCCGTGCCAGCTCCCAGGCCTGGTTGTAGCCGCGCTCGCGCAATCGGGCGTTGCTCAGGGGCACGGGCAACAGCAGTGGCCCGTGCGGTGCCGGACTCCGCGCCACGGCTTCGGCGAGGCTCTCAGCCAGTGCCGGTGCGAGGTCGAGCGCACCGTGAAACTTGAATCGCGTGATCAGGGCGTCCCACGGGTACGCGTAATCCACTGCGGTCACGCTGCGTTCGAACGGCGGCGGGTGGACGACGCATTCACCGCACTGAGTCACGCCTTCCGGCACCTGGATCGCACACCGTAGGCAGCGCGGCACAGCGCTCGCAAAGCGCTGCAAGCACTCGCCGCAAATGCGTCGGACGCCCCAGCCATGACAGACCGCGCAGAGGGTCGGCAACGCCAAACGCGCGCGACGAATGGCGGTGGCGCCGGCTTCCGGCTTGCCGACCGCTGAAATCGAATCGGTCAGCTGCGAATCGGGCGGCAGCGGATCGAGAGGCGGGGTGAACAACACCGCATCAATATACTTCCCCGCCATGCCGCCAGCTGCCACTGATTCCCGCGCCCGCCGCCTCGATGCCGTGGCAGTGAGCGCCGCGCTGCGCCGGCTTGCGCGCTCGGCTCAGCCGCCGTGGCTGCATGGCGAAGTGGCGCGCCGCATGGCAGAAAAGCTGCAGGTCATTCGGCTTAAACCCGAACTTGTTGTCGATTGGTGGAGCGAACTGGGCGCAGGCGCCAGCCTGCTGCAGCGAGCGTATCCGAAGGCAAGGCGGATCACCGTCGAACCCGATGCCGCCTGGGCGCTGCGTTGCCGCCGTGGCCGGCAAAAGCCCTGGTGGTCGCCGCAGCGCTGGGCGGGCGGCGCTCAGGAGGTGTTCGTCGACGGCCAAGACATCCCCGTCGGGGTGCAACTTGTCTGGGCCAACATGATGCTGCATGCGGTGGTCGACCCGCCGGCGTTGATCGCCCGTTGGCACGACCTGCTGA
>CANJKD010000339.1 GCA_947474415.1 Burkholderiales bacterium
AACATGGCCTTCTTCCACTCGTTCGTCTCGGCCGGGGTCAGCGTGTAGACAATGCTCTTGCCGCTCGCCTTGATCTTGTCGAGTGCGATCGCGTTCTCGGTGTCGGCGATGGCATTGGCGTAGGTGGTGGCGTCTTTCATCGCGCCGTCGAGCACCGCGCGCAGCTCGCCCGGCAGTGATTCCCAGAACTTCTTGTTCACCACCACCGCATACGCGATGTGGCCGTGGTTTGACACCGTGAGGTGCTTCTGCACCTCGAAGATCTTCTGCGTGTAGACGTTCGACGCGGTGTTCTCCATGCCGTCGACCACGCCCGACTGCAGCGCCTGGTACAGCTCGGAAAACGCCATCACCTGCGGGATCGCACCGAGCGAGCGCATGTTGGCATCGAGCACCTTCGAGCTCTGGATGCGCATCTTCAGGCCCTTGAAATCAGCCACGTGGTGCAGCGGCTTGTTCGCGCTCATCACGTCGAAGCCGTTGTCCCAGTAGGCCAGGCCGAGGATGCCCTTGGGCTCCAGCTTTGCCAGCATGGCCTGGCCCACGGGCCCTTCAGTCACGGCGCGGAACGAGGGCGTGTCACGGAAAATGAAGGGCAGGTCGAAGACCTCGAACTCGCGCACGCCGAGCGGGCCGAACTTGGCCAGCGAGGGCGCCAGCATCTGCACCAAGCCGAGTTGCAGCGCCTCCAGTTCTTCCTTGTCCTTGTAGAGCTGGCTGTTCGGGTAGACCTCGACCTTCACGCGGCCCTTGCTGCGCTCTTCAGCCAACTGCTTGAAGCGCTCGGCGCCCTTGCCCTTCGGCGTGTCGGGCGCGACCACATGGCTGAACTTGATGACGACCGGCGTGGCGATCTGGGCCAGCGCGAACGGTGCGGTGGCCAGCAGGGCGGTGCCGACAACGAGTGCGCGACGCCGTGCGGAACGGCTGGCGGGAATGGGCATCGGGATCTCCGGGGTGTTTGAGGGGCGCTCGCACTGTGCCCGTGCCCGCCGGCTTGCACCATCGGCATTTACCGGGGTCCGCGTGTTGACGGAAGAATCAGCCGCGCTTCGCCGGCCTTCGTCTCGTGGCCTGGGTCGGAGCCGGGGTCGGCCGGTCCACCGCCACCGCCACCGTGCGCATCACCGCGTCGATCAGGAACCCTTCCCAGTGCGCCAGCGCCTCGGGCGCCTCCAAGGGCTCGCCCAGAAAGGCCGACAGCGTGAAGCGGTTCGAGAAGTAGAAATAGCCTAAAGCAGCAATCATCAGGTACACGTCGCGCGCGGCCACGTCGGCGCGGAACAGGCCTTGCGCCACGCCGCTGGCGAGCACCTCGCCGAGCACGGCAACCGCTGCCGACGAGTACTCGCTGGCCCGCACCGACTTGGCGATGTAGCGCCCGCGGTGCAGGTTCTCGGTGTTCAACAGCGTGATGAACTCGGGGTGCTTCTGGTAGTAGACCCACATGAATCGGATGACGGCGCGCAAGGCTTCCGCCGGCTGCGCGGCATCGAACACCAGCGTCGACTCGGCCTCGTTGAAGCGCCGGTACATCTCTTCGAGCACGGCGATGTAGAGCGCCTCCTTGCTGCCGAAGTAGTAGTAGATCATCCGGTCGTACGAGCCGGCGGCCTTCGAGATCTGCTCGACCTTGCCGCCCGCAAAGCCGCTCTTCGCGAACACCTTGGTCGCGGCCCGCAGGATGCTGTCGCGCGTGGCCTGTGCGGCCCGCTCGCGCACACCGGGGCGGCGTACACCGGCGCTTCGCACGCCGGGGCTTCGTGCGGCGGCGGCTGCCTTCATTGCTCCACGAACGCTCGCTCGATGACGAAGTCGCCCGGCTTCGAGGTGCTGCCTTCCTTGAAGCCGCGCGTCTCCAGCATGGCCTTCAGGTCGCGCAGCATGGCGGGGCTGCCGCAGAGCATCGCGCGGTCTTGCGACGGGTCGAGCCGGGGCAGGCCGAGGTCGGCGAACAGCTTGCCGGATTCCATCAGCTCGGTCACGCGGCCCATGTGTTCGTAGGACTCGCGCGTCACGGTCGGGTAGTAGCGCAACTGGCGCTTCACCATCTCGCCCAGGAACTCGTGCTCGGGCAGGTGTTGGGTCAGAAACTCGTGGTACGCCAGCTCATCGACCTGGCGCACGCCGTGCACCAGGACGACCTGCTCGAAGCGCTCGTACGTCTCGGGGTCGCGGATGATGCTCATGAATGGCGCCAGCCCGGTGCCGGTGGCCAGCAGGTAGAGGCGTTTGCCGGGGTTCAGGTAGTCGATCAGCAGCGTGCCGGTGGGCTTGCGGCCGACGATCACGGTGTCGCCCACCTTGATGTGCTGCAGCCGCGAGGTGAGCGGGCCGTCTTGCACCTTGATGCTGAGGAACTCGAGGTGGTCTTCGTGGTTCGCGCTGACGATGCTGTAGGCGCGCAACAAGGGTTTGTCGTTCACCCGCAGACCGATCATCGTGAAGTGGCCGTTCGAGAAGCGCAGGCTCGGGTCCCGCGTGGTGGCGAAGGTGAACAGCCGGTCGGTCCAGTGGTGCACGCTGAGCACGCGCTCTTCGTTGAATGCGCTCATGGTTTGTTGGTGGTGGTCGGGGCGCCCGGATCTGGAAACGCGGATCTGGAAACAGCATTGCGCCGGCCGCATACGCCATGTAGCATCCGCAACATCGTCATTCAGTAAATACTACATGAAACAGAAAGGCTGCGGCAGCCGGATGGCGGCTTGCGGATTTGTCCTGGATCAAGGCCTGCGCGGATGACCGAACACACCAAGACCGACGGCCTGCCCGAGGCCATGCCCTCACCGCCGGTGCTGGAACGTTCGGCGCCGCGCAACGAGCGCATGGCTGGCGACAAGATCGAGTGCAACGCCTGCCCAGTGTTGTGCCAGATCTCGCCCGGCCGCGTCGGCGCCTGCGACCGGTATGCGAACGCGGCTGGCGTGCTGGTGCGGGTCGACGCGGTGCTGCTGCTGCGCCGCGCGCTGGAATCGGGCAGCACCGCGCTGGTGCCGTTTGCGGCGCGCCCGCCCGCCGATACCGATCTGGCGCCGGGCGATGCGGCTGCGGCTACGGATGTCGATGCCGATACCCTTGCGCTGCAAGGCGACGTCTTCGTCACCGGCGTCGGCGCCGGCACCACCTACCCGGACTACAAGCCCGCGCCCTTCATCGTGGCCTCGCAAGCCGATGGGGTCGACATGGTCACCGTCGTCACCGAAGGCATCTTCAGCTATTGCAGCCTGAAGGTGAAGATCGACACCGACCGCTGGCTCGGCCCCGAGCAGGCCAATGTGCGCTGCCAGGGCGAGGTGGTCGGCCACGTCACGACAGCCGAATACGGCTCGCAGATGCTGTCGCTGGGCGGCGTGCACCACCTGACCGGCGGCAGCAAGAAGGAAGGCCGCATCACCTGCGACATGATGCTGCGCCTGGGCAATAAGCACGCTGTGGAACTGAGCATCGACGGCGGCTCGCAGGTGGTGGTGCAAGCGGGCCGCGCGCCCATCGTGGGTGGCGTGGCAGAGCAGCGCATGCGGGTGGGCTGCGGCTCGGCCACGGTCGGCATCTTCGCCAAGCAGTTCTTCGGCCTGGCCGACGAGGTGGTGGTGGTCGACGACCACATCACCGGCGTGCTCACCCAGCACCAGGCCGGCCGCTGCCTGGCCATGCGGCCTTCCGGAATAAAGATCCGCGGCCGCAAGTCCACGCCCGGCCGCGTTTTCCAGGTCGCGAACCCCGGCACGGGCTGGGGCGGCACCGACCTGTCAGACCCGCTTGCCATCATCGAAGGCTGGGACGCCGCCGTGGCCTGGCCGGGCCTGCGCCTGCTGATGGTCTCGACCACCGGCGAGCACAGCGCCTGCTACGAGCTCGACGAGCAGCTCGTGCCGCAGCCGGTGGCCATGCCGCCTGACACCCGCACCGTGGTCGAGCGCATCGGCGAGAACTGCGAGCCTTCGCTTTCCACCGTGCTGTTCCTTGCCGGTGCCGGCGGCAGCCTGCGCGCGGGCGTCACCGACAACCCGGTGCAGCTCACGCGCGCCATCAAGCAGGGAGTCGTCAACGTGACCCTGGGCGGCGCGCCCGCCTACGTTTGGCCGGGGGGCGGCATCACGGTGATGACCGACGTGATGCGCATGCCCGACAACAGTTTTGGCACGGTGCCC
>CANJKD010000340.1 GCA_947474415.1 Burkholderiales bacterium
AGGCGGTCGGTCTGCGCCCCGGCGAAAAGCTGTTCGAGGAGTTGCTGATCGGCGACGACGTGCTGCCCAGCGGCCACCCGCGCATCATGTGCGCGCGCGAACGCCATATCGAGCCGGCGCTGCTCGACAAGATGATCCAGTCGCTGGGCCAAGCCTGCGCCAGCAACGACAGCGATTCGATGCTGCGGCAAATTCGCAACCTGGTGCCCGAGTACCGGCCGGCGGATGAAGTGAACGCCGAGGCGTCTGCGGCGTTGGCGGTGCGGTAGGCCGTTGCGTCAGCCTTGAGTCGCCCGATCAATCGCACTGATGACAGTGCTTTTCACAGAGCGATTTACGATGCGATCTCTGGAATGCTGGAGCTGCCCAAAATGGCCTGCATCACCGCCAACGATCTGAAGACCCGCGGCATCGCCGCCATTGAGGCTTCGCTCGCTGGTGGTCGCCCTCGCCGAAAGCCGTGCCGATATCGCCGAGGGGCGGTTCGTGGTTGAGTCGCCCGCTGAACATCTGGCCCGAGTGCGAGCGATCAACGCTGCAGGTGCTGTCGAAGGAGTCGTGCGAGTGGCCAAGGCAAGGTCTCACCAGCCATTGACCAGCGTACCGCGCAAGGTAGCCAGGCGTCGGGTCGGTTGATCGGTTGCCACGCCTTCAGGCAGGCCCGGCCCGTGCGTATGAGAAGACGCTGGCGCTGCTGCAGGGCGTGCACTCTGTTGTCCGGGATCACGCTGCACTTGCTGGTGACCGAGCGCGAGATCGTTCTGCTCAATGTGGGCGACCACGACGCGGTGTGCTGAACTTCATCGGTGAAGCCACCGATCAATTTACAAGGATAAATTCTTGGCCTCTGCAGCCAGCCCTTGATCCGGCTCGCCGCCGCCACCGTCGAAATGGCGCAGCGGTCGTGCAGCGTGGGCAGCGCGGACAGCGCGGCCATGGTCGGCCCCGCCTGCTCGATGTCGAGCGCGTCTCAGGGGTCGACGATGCTCAGCCGCAGCATCGCGCGGCAGATCGCCAGATCACCGGTGGTTGCGCGCGGCCTGAGCCGCGATCCCCTTACCCGAGGGGTTGGCACGAAGATCGCTTGTGTGCGAGTGTGGCTCGCAAAACTTGCCGTTCAGCGCGATCATCCAGAAGAATCGGGCTCAACCGACTTTCCGGAGTTCACATGGCCGACAAACTTCATCATGACCGCCAGCCCGCGCCGCACGGTTGCATGCCCAATTGGGCGCTGGCCTGTGTGATGGCGTGCGCCATCGCCGTGGCCGGCCTGGCTCACACCTTGATCCTCTGAAGGTTGCGGCCATCTGCGTTCAGGTGGCGGCTTCAGACTGAAGTTCGTGCTGGCTGGGCACGGTCAGCACCAGCAGGCCGGTCTGCCGGGCCAACCCAATGGCGCGCTCGCGCTGTTCTGCCGTGGCGCCCGGCATGGCCACGATCACATGCGTGGCGCCGGCCGTCATGTCGGGCCGCTGCAGGTCGGCAATGGGGCCGAGCACCGGAATGCCGCCGATGCGCAAGCCCTTCTTCGCCGGGTCGTCGTCGAACATGGCCAGCACCGACCAGCCATCGCGCCGGTGAATGCCCGCCACCAGCCCGCGCGCCGCATGGCCCGCACCCAGCACCAACGCGCGTCGCGGCTCGCCTTCACTGCCTGTCACGCGTGAACGGGCATGCTCCCAGACCATCCGGTACATCATGCGTGACAGGCTCAGCAGCACCATGCAGAACAGCGGGTGCAGCGCCAGCACGGCGCGCGGCACAGCATTCAGGTGCGCCATCAACACGGCCACGGCGCTGACCAGGCCGGCCATCACACAGGCGACGGCGATGTGCTTGAAATCGTCGAAGCCGAAGTAGCGCCACAGCGCGCGCGGCGCGCCAGTCAAGGCCATGAACACGAGGTAGAGCAGCACGACCCCGAGCGCCACGGCGTTGTCGTAGGCCGGTCGGTCGGGCTGCCAGCGCTCGAAGCCGAGCCGGAACAGGTAGGTGACCTGCCAGCAGGCGAACACCGTGACGGCGTCGAACGCCATCGCCAGCCAGCGCCGGCGCGGGTTCAGGGCCGACATGGTCACCTCTAACCAGGCCCACAGTTTGCTGTCGTTCATGGCGAACAAGCTCCTTGATGAAAGCACCTTCGGGACGAACACGGTGCGCAGCGTCAGGCCCAGCACGCGCAGGTCACCGGCGAGCGTGGCATGGTCCACATAGTCGAGCGCATAGCGCAGCTTCGAGGGCAGGATGACCTCGATGTATTCCAGTTCCGGGTCAGCCGCGAGCGCGAGCAACGAGTTCTCGTCGCGGTAGCGCAGCGAAGCCATGTCGGTGATGCCGGGGCGCACGCTGAGCACGCGCTCGCGCGATGCGTCGGGGTAGTGGCGTACGTAGTGCGGCACTTCGGGGCGCGGCCCAACCAGGCTCATGGTGCCGCGCGCCACGTCGATCAGCTGCGCCAGTTCGTCGAGCTTGTAGCGGCGCAGGAACGCACCGCTGCGTGTGACGCGCAGGTCACCGGCCAGCGTGAGTTGCGGCGCGCCCGGGACCGGAACCGCGCCCATGGTGCGGAACTTGAAAATGCGAAAGTAGCGGCCATGGCGGCCCACGCGCTCCTGGCGAAAGAACACTGGCCCGGGTGAATCGAGCTTGATCACTGCGGCGATCAGCAGGAACAAGGGCGTGAGCAGCAGCAGCCCGCACAGGGCGGCGAGCAGGTCGAACGCGCGCTTGGCCATCGGGTGCGGGCGGTACCGGCGAACGCCGGTCAGGCGCCCAAGGCGCGGGCGGCAACCTGCGCGACGCGCGCCACATCGGCCACCGTCATGCGGGAATACATCGGCAGGCTGACGAGCCGCTCGAAGGCGTGCTGGCTGTGCGGGTACTGTTCGGCCCGCAGGCCGTAGCGGTCGCGCCAATAGGGCTGCAGGTGCAGCGGAATGTAGTGCACGCTGCAGCCGATGCCGGCGGCGAACAGCTTGTCGATGAAGTCATCGCGCGCGCCGGGCGCGGCGTCGGTCAGACGCACCACGTAGAGGTGCCATGAATGCATGTCGCCGGGCTGCGGCCGCGGCGGCAGCAGCAGCGGCAGCGCGGCCAGGGCCTGGTCATAGGCGGTGGCCAGCAACTGGCGTTGCACCTGGAAGGCCCGCGCGCGCCTGAGCTGGTGAATGCCGAGCGCGGCGGCGATGTCGGTCAGGTTGTACTTGAAGCCGGGCGCCACGATCTCGTAGTACCAGCTCGGCACCTTGGCGGTGAAGCGGTCGAACGCATCGCGGCTCATGCCGTGCAGGCGCATCACCCTGATGCGGCTGGCCAGTTCGGCATCGCGCGTGACCACCATGCCGCCCTCGCCGGTGGTGATGGTCTTGTTGGCGTAGAAGCTGAACACCGTCACGTCGGAGGCGAGCGTGCCGACGAGTTGCCCGCCGCAGGTGGTGGGCAAGGCGTGGGCCGCATCTTCGACAACCTTCAGGCCGCGCGACTTCGCCAGCGCCAGCAGCGCAGGCATGTCGGCCGCCAGTCCGGCGTAGTGCACCGGCACGATGGCCTTTGTGCGTGGCGTGATCGCCGCTTCGACGGCCGCCACGTCGATACACAGCGTGGCCGGGTCAATGTCGACCAACACCACATCAGCACCGAGGTAGCGCACCACCTCGGCGGTGGCGGTGAAGGTGTGGGTCGTGGTGATGACCTCGTCGCCGGGGCCGATGCCCAGCGCTTCGAGCGCCAGGTGCAGGCCCGCGGTGGCCGAATTCACGGCCATCGAGTGCAGCGACGCGTCGCCGAGGAACTCGGTGAAGTCGGCCTCGAAACGCTTCGCCTTCGGACCGGTGGTGACCCAACCGGACTTCAATGTGTCGACGACCTCGTCGATCTCGTCCTGGCCGATCTCGGGCAGCGCGAAGGGGAGGAAGGGCAGCGTGTTCGGTGTCATGGATTGAGCGGGCATCAGCCCAGTATGACGAGGTGCTTCTTCGATGCGGCAGGAACCGCTTCGGTGGAAATGCCCCGGTCAAAAGTGACCAGCCGCCCGCCCTGGGCGGCCGCCAGCGCCAGCAGGTAGGTGTCGGTGATCTGGCGCGAGGTCAGTACGCGATCCCAGTGCAGTACGCCGGCTTCCAGCACGCTGATCGAGTCCGGCCAG
>CANJKD010000341.1 GCA_947474415.1 Burkholderiales bacterium
AAACAGGACGCAGAATTCTTCGATCGTCTGCGGTTCGCGTTTGCGCGTGAAGCGAACACGAACCCGCAGCGTCCGCTGGGCCACATCACCGGAGCCGCCGCCGTCGAACAGCAACCCCACGTCACGCCCCGCAACCGGCCACACCGCCTCGCTGAACGCACGCTCCACCGTTTTCACCAACGACTCCCAGGCCGGCACGCCGCGCAACTGGAACGGCGCGGGCCGGCTCATTCCCTGCGGCGCCAGCAGGCGCCTCGCGGCCGGGTTCGCTGCGCGCACGCGGCCGCGGCGGTCTACCACCAGCACGCCATCCTGCATCTCCTCGATGACAAGCCGGTTCAATTGCGCCTGCTGACGCGCCAGTTCCAGGCTCCCGCGTGCCGTCTGCTCCTCGCGGGCCAGGCGGCCGGCGAGTTCGCCGGCCAGCACGGCAATGACGAAGAAGCCGCTGCCCGCAAGCCCGGCCTGGGTCAGGTGGGCAGCGCTGTCACCACCCGCGAGCACCGTCAGCCAGGCCGCAGCGAGCAGCGCCAACGTCACACCCGCCGCAGTCGCCAACGCGAGGGTGCGTGGGGTCAGCACACCGGCCATCAACACGGGCAGCACCAGCAGCGCGGCGTAGTTCAGGCTCGACCCCGGCGCCAGCAGGTGCAGTGCGGTGAAACAGAACAGATCGGCGCCGACGGTCGCGAACCATTGCGCTCCGCCCAGATGCACCCGGGATCGCCAGTTGGCTGGCCGCAGATAACGCGGCAGCAACCACATGCTGATCGACAGCGCCGCGTAGGCCACGCTCACCAGCGTGATCATCGCGGTCGGGCGCACGCCAAACAGCCCGACAACGCCCAAGGTCACCATCAGCGCCAGGCCCAACGCTGCGCGAGCGGCGAGAAAAGCACGGTAGATGCGCTCGAACGCGCTCGGCCTCGACGCTGCACCGACTGCCGGCGGCTGTGCCACAGCGGCGGCGTCAGCGGATGAAAATTCGGTTCGGCGCGGATCGTATTGGCTGCCCGAACGGCCGTCTTCGGCACTGGGCTCCTCGGGCAATTGGGTGTCGCCGGTGGCGGCGAACGTGCCGAAGAAGGACTCTTCCGCAGCGGCCGACCGGCTGCCCTGGCGTCGCTCGCTGAACCGTCGCTCAGTTGCAGCCACGGGCGGACCTTGAAAGTGGGCGCTCAGCCAAGACCTGCGCTTTTCGGTGCCGGTAACGCGTTGGCCCCTCGACCCTTCCAGACCCGATGTACCGCAGGTTCATGCTTCGGGATGGGTTGCTTCGAACACAGTGCGATGCGCCTCGCCACAAAACACGCCGCCTCGTCCCGGCAGGGCCTCGGCACGAGGCAGGTGCAGGCCACACGCTGCACAAGCCACCATTTCCTGGGGCACGTTCAGTGGTGGCGCTTCGGCTCGCGGCGGCAGCTTGCTGCGCACCGTTCGGCGCAACAGCCACAGCAAGGCGAACACGGCGAACAACAACAGCAGAAACTTCATGGCAAGGTGCGATGGATGTCGGGCATCAAGCCCCGGGAGGACGTTGCAACAGCACTTCCAGCACGAAGCGCGAACCCACATAGGCGAGCAGCAACAGGGCGGCACCCGCGTAGACCCAGCGCGTGGCCCTCGGGCCGCGCCAACCGAACGCGCGGCGCCCCGCCAGCAGGCTCGCAAAGACCACCCAGCCCAGCATCGAGAACACGGTCTTGTGGTCCCAGCGCCAGGGGTTTGCAAACCATGCGCCGAGCAGCAAGGCAGCCGTCAACACCACGAAACCGGCCGTGACGAAGCTGAAGGTGAGGCGCTCAAGCCGAAGCAGGGGCATGCCGGCGCTGGGGGCCGTGGCGCGGCGCATCTGGCGTTCGGCGCGGCTCAAAATGACGGAGTGCAACACGGCGGCGCCGAACAACCCGTACGACGCAATGCCCATGGCCCAGTGCAGCGGGATCCAGCGGGAGGGCAATTGGGCCCGCAATTCGCCCGGGAACAACCATGCAAGCACCACCACCGCCATGCCGATCAGGGCCAGCGTCCGGCGCACCCCGGGCAAGGCCACGAACCGCGTCTCGACGACGTACACCGCCAGCACCAGCCAGACCGTGACCGACAGCGCCGGCGCGAAGCCGAAGCGGGCCGCAGTCGACTCACTGCCGATGCCGGCCACGTCGATCACGATGGCCGTTGCATGCGCGACCCAGGCGATCAACAACGCCGCCCTCAGCCCGTTGACAAAACGCCCCGGCAACAAGATGGCCGCCGCGTAGGCGATCAGCGCCACCGCGCTTGGCAAGACCAGCATCAACACGGGCGCCGTGGCGTTCTCGCTGATGGGGCTGAACGATAGAATCATTCCCACAGTGTACTTTCGCGCCTGTCCGGCCTGGCCCCTCGCCAGCGGGCCGCGCACCCCCAAATGGCTTCCACCCTCACCGACCGGCTCAGTCGACTGGTCAAGACGATGCGCGGCCAGGCCCGCATCACCGAAGACAACGTGCAGGACATGCTGCGCGAAGTGCGCATGGCCCTGCTCGAAGCCGATGTGGCCTTGCCCGTGGTGCGTGACTTCATCGCCCGCGTCAAGGAAAAGGCTCTCGGTGCCGATGTGGTGGGCTCGCTCTCGCCCGGCCAGGCGCTGGTAGGCATCGTCAACCGCGAACTCGCCGCCACGATGGCAGGCAACGAAATCGGCGGCATCTCGGACATCAACCTCGCCGCGCAACCGCCCGCTGTCATCCTGATGGCCGGTCTGCAGGGCGCAGGCAAGACCACGACGACCGCCAAGCTCGCCAAGCACCTGATCGAGAAGCGCAAGAAGAAGGTGTTGACCGTGTCGGCCGACGTCTATCGTCCGGCCGCGATCGAACAGCTGAAAGTGGTGACGAAACAGGCTGGCGCCGAGTGGTTCCCGTCCAGCGCCGACGACAAGCCGTTGGCCATCGCGCTGGCCGCGCTCGACTACGCGCGCAAGCACTACTTCGATGTGCTGCTCGTCGACACCGCCGGCCGCCTGGCCATCGACCAGGTGCTGATGCAGGAGATCAGCGAACTGCACCATGCGCTGAACCCGGTCGAGACCTTGTTCGTCGTCGATGCAATGCAGGGCCAGGACGCCATCAACACCGCGAAGGCCTTCAAGGAAGCGCTGCCACTGACCGGCATCGTGCTAACCAAGATGGACGGCGACTCGCGCGGTGGTGCTGCCTTGTCGGTGCGGCAGATCACCGGTGCACCGATCAAGTTCGCCGGCGTCAGCGAGAAGATCGACGGCCTGGAGGTCTTCGACGCGCAGCGCCACGCGGGCCGCGTGCTCGGCATGGGCGACATCGTCGGCCTGGTCGAAGAGGTGCAAAAAGGCGTCGACATGGCGGCGGCGCAGAAGCTCGTCGACAAAGTCAGGTCAGGTGACAGCTTCGACTTGAACGACTTCCTGTCACAGATTTCACAAATGAAGAAGATGGGCGGTTTGGCGGGGTTGATGGACAAGCTGCCGACCCAGCTGACCGGCAAGGCCGGCAGCATGGGCCCCGCCGACATGGACCGCGCCGAACGTGACATGCGCCGCATGGAAGGCATCATCTGCTCGATGACGCCGCTTGAACGCCGCAAGCCCGACCTGCTGAAAGCCACCCGCAAGCGCCGCGTGGCACAGGGCGCGGGCGTGCAGGTGCAAGAAGTGAATCGGGTGCTGAAGCAATACGAGCAGATGCGCGACATGATGAAGAAAATGAAGGGCGGCGGCATGATGAAGATGATGAAGCGCATGGGTGGCATGAAGGGCATGGGCGGCCCGGGCGGAATGCGCTGACGCGCAAGCCCTCGGCCCGGTTTTTCGGGTGAATGACGGCGCAGCCGGTTCAGGCTGCCCCCGCCCTTTTTCACGCGCACCTGTCGATGACCGCCCTGCAAATCGCCCTGTTGCTCGGTCTGTTCGTACCGCTGCTTTTCTGGTGGCTCCGCGGCCGTGCAGCAGCATCTCGAGATGACGGCACCGAACCGGATCGCATCGACACACTGATTGACTGGCCGCCCCAAGCCAGCCGCGTCCTGACACGCTCCGAACGCCTGGCGTTCGCGCTGCTGGTGCAATCCGTGCCGGAAGACAACATCTTGGCGCAGGTTCCGCTGTCGCATTTTTGAGGGTTCCGA
>CANJKD010000342.1 GCA_947474415.1 Burkholderiales bacterium
CGACGATGGCTGTCGACACGCACATCTTTCGCGTCTCCAACCGCACCGGGTTGGGCACGGGCAAGACCCCGCTCGCGGTGGAACTGAAGCTGCTGGCGCGCATCCCGCCCGCCTACCTGGTGGACGCGCACCACTGGCTCATCCTGCATGGCCGCTATGTGTGCAAGGCGCGCCAGCCGATGTGCGCGCAGTGTGCGGTGGCAAGCTACTGCGACAGCGCGCCGAAGGGCTATGGCGCGCGGCTCGGCACCTGAATCGGCGCCACGAATTTCACACAGCGTGCGACTTTGGCGAACCGGGCTCAGGCGGCCGGTTCCACAATCAAACATGCCTCCACAAGCCGACCTTCAGGTCATTTCCGGCCGCCTCGAGCGCGGGGAAATCGACAGCACGCAGTAACTGCAGTAACTGCAGCAACTGACCCGATTCGTCGCCACGCAGATTGGTTGTTCACGCGCAGGTGTGCGGGTGTTCGTCGCTACCGCCGAAGGCCGTGCCCTGAGCAGCGTTGCGATGTTGGACGCCACGCGCGGCTGCATGGTCAGCGCCCCCGACATGCAGAACGCAAGCCAGGGCCCCTACTTCGAGCGCCTGCAGCACGGTGGCAGCGTGTGTGCGGCGCACGCCCGCACCGACCGGTCACCGCCGGCCTGTCGAACGACTACCTCCTGCACGCCCGCGTGGTCTCGCTGATGGACATGTGTTTCTCAGTAAACGGCGTGCTGTTCGGCACCATCAGCTGCGAGCAGGTCGGTGCGCCGCTGGACTGGTCGCAACGCCAGTTGCAGACGCTGCGCAAGATTGCCTCGCGCGCCAGCCTGAGCCTGATGCACGCGGTCTCCAACGGCGTCGACACCGCACCCGGCGCGCTCTGGGAAGCCCGTACGCCGAACCGGCTGGCGACGATGCAGATGCCGCTGAACCCGCTGCACAAGTCGCACTCAGCCGGGCGCGCCAATTGCAACCCGGGCGCCGTAACCCACCGCAGCGGGCCACGACAACGCCTCAGGCGTGGCCCGCCCGGCTTGCTGCATCCACAGCCCCGCGCTGATCCAGCCCGCGTGGCCGACCACACAAACAAATGATTCGGCAGCCCGGTCGCCATGTGCGTCGGCGATGAAGGCGGCGCAACGCGCCAGCAGCGCCACCAACGTCTCGCCACCGCCCGGCCGGTGTTGCGCGAAATCACGGCACCAGGTGTCCACCGCCGCAGCGCCGATGGCGTCCCATGCCTGGCCGTCCCAGCACCCGAAGTCCACCTCGATCAGGCGCATGTCGACGCGATGGCGCCAACCCCAACGCGCGAGCCAGCGCCCAACGTCAGCACCGCGCCGCAGCGGGGAGGTGATGACCCCGTGCGGTGCGCCGTGGCGCCGCGCCCAGGCACGAATCCGATGCGCGAGCCGCTTACTCTTGCGCCGGTCCACCGGCACATCGGTGCGACCGATGCAGCGGCCCGCCACGCCCAGGGGCTTCGGGTGGCGCCAGATGGTCAGGCCAGCCATCGCACCACACCCGGCCCGCCAAGCCCGACCAGCCAGGCGAGCAGCACCAGCAACTCAGTGATCTGTTGCGTGGCGCCGAGCCCGTCGCCGGTGTAGCCGCCCAGACGCCGGTGCAACCAGGCGAAGCACCAGAGCGTGCCGCCGCCCGCCAGCAGCAGGCTCAGCACCACGAGCGGCGCTTGCGCGGGCCGCCATGCAACGAGCAGCGCGCCGACGAGCATGGCCCAGGCCAGCGCCACCGACACGCCACCCGCCGACACGCGCTGCGCCAGCGGCTTCGCCTTCGCATGTTCGACGTCGCCGGCATACGGCAGCCAGCGGATCAGCAACACGGCGCAGGCCCGGCTCGTGGTGTGTGCCAGCAGCAATGCGGGCACCGCCAACGCCAATGGCAGGGCCGTCAATGTGGCGGCCTTCAGGCCCAGCACGATGAGCAGCGCCAGGGCGCCGTAGCTGCCGATGCGCGAGTCCTTCATGATCGCCAGCGCGCGTTCGCGGCTGACCGCACCGCCGAGCGCATCAAAGGTGTCGGCCAGGCCGTCTTCGTGGAACCCTCCGGTCAAAACCAATGTGGCGGCCATCGACAAGCCAACGGCCACGGCCGGCGGGAACACACGGCCCGCCACCCACAAGACAAGCGCTGCGACCGCGCCGACGCACAGGCCCAGCGCCGGAAAATACCGCGCGCTCTGGTTCAGCCAGTCAGGCTCGAAGCCGACCCAGCGCGGCGCGGGCACCCGCGTCAGGAACTGCATCGCGATGAAGAACAGTCGCAGTTCGTGGGCCATGGCAGGTTCGGTTCAGGTTGATGTGCGCGTCGAGACGCCGGCCGCCTCGAAGCTCGCCATCTGGTTCAGCAGGCGCACCGCGCTGTCAAGCAGCGGCCACGCCAGCGCAGCGCCCGAGCCTTCGCCCAGTCGCAAACCGAGTTGCAGCAAGGGCTGCGCACCCAGGTGCCGGAACAGCAAGGCGTGGCCCGTCTCATCGCCGCAGTGCGAGAACACACAGCAGCCGAGCAGCGCCGGGTCGAGCCTGGCCGCCACCAGAATCGCCGCACCGACGATGAAGCCATCGACGACGATCACGCGCCGCTCCTGCGCCGCCTGCTGGGCCGCGCCGGCCATCATCGCGATCTCGAAACCGCCGAGGGCCATCAGCGCCTGCAGCGGTTCACGGCTCGCCGGGTGCAGCGCCAGCACGCCGCGCAGCACGGCCAGCTTGTGCGCCAGGCCAGCGTCGTTCAGGCCAGTGCCTCGGCCCACGCAGGCATCGATCTCGAACCCGCCCAGCCGCGCCAGCAGCAGCGCCGCGCTCGATGTGTTGCCAATGCCCATCTCGCCGAGCATCAGCACATTGCCCGGCAAACCGCGCACCACGTTGCGCCCGTGTTCGATGGCTTGCGCGCATTGCGCGGCGCTCATCGCCGGGCCGAGCGAGGCGTCGGCGGTGCCGGCGGCGACCTTGCGGACCAGCAAACCGTCGCGGGGCGCGAAGTGATGGCGCACGCCCGCATCGACCACGGTCAGCGCCAGGCCGTGCTGGCGCGCCAGCACGTTCACGGCCGCGCCACCGGCGAGGAAGTTCTCGACCATCTGCGCCGTGACCTCACTCGGATAGGCCGACACGCCCTGCGCGGTGAGGCCGTGGTCGGCGGCGAACACCACGAGTTGCGGCGCGCGCAACTGCGGCACGTCGGTCTGCTGGATCAGCCCGACCTGCAAGGCCAGCGCTTCGAGCCGACCGAGCGAGCCACGCGGCTTGGTGAGCTGGTCGAGGCGCCGCTGCAGGCGCTGCGTGAGCGCGAGGGTCGATGAGGTGTTCATGCGGTCGCTTGGGTTGGAGGGGAATCGCCGAGCAGGCGCATCAACGCACCCGGCTCGAAGTGTCGGTCGAGGAAGTCGGCCAGGCCATCGAACACGCTGTCGAGCGTGCGTGGCTCGGCGCCGAACAGGGCCCGCATCACGGCCGGCGATTCGAACAGGCCGTGGGCGCAAAGGCCGAGCGCATTGCCGCATTGCCAGCCAATGGCCTCACCGACCGCGTTGCACAGCGCGATCATCGTGGGCGTGGGCGTGGGCCTGCGCGAATCGGCGCTGAGGTCGGCTTGCGCAGCGAGTCCGGTGCGGCCGTGGCGGATCTCGTAGCCCTCGAACACCACGCCTGCGAGCCCGCACCAGCCGCCGCTCAGCGCGCCGAAGTGCGCCGTTGTGTGGCGCAGCAGCTTGGCACGCCCGAAGCGCGTGTGCAACTGCCGAAGGCCGAGGCCGATGATGGGCAGCCCCAACTGCTCGAACATGCGGTGCTCGCCGAAGCGCGCCGACGGCAATTTCATGAACTGGTAGATCGCGACCTTCTTGCCTCTGCCATGAGCGCGCAGCGCCAGGCCGAAGGCGGCCGTGCTCTTGCCCTTGCCCTTGCCCTTGCCCTTGCCCTTGCCCTCGCCGGTGTGCACCAGCACCAGGCCGCGGCGCACGCCAGTGCGCTTCGAACTGGCGCAGCTTTCGGGCGGTGCTTCGATCTCCATTCAATCCTCCAGGTGGGCCATGGCGAGCCAATGCGAATCGATGCGGCGGATGCGGATGGCGCCGACGAACACGTCGACCAGCGCGGCATGCAGCGCCGGGTCGTCGCGCGAAC
>CANJKD010000343.1 GCA_947474415.1 Burkholderiales bacterium
GAGTGCTTCTACATCGAGAAGAAGCTGCGCGAGCGCATGAAAATCCCGGTCTTCCATGATGACCAGCACGGCACGGCCATCATCTCGTCGGCCGCCTTGCTGAACGGCCTGGAACTGGTGGGCAAGAACATCGGCGAGGTGAAGCTGGCGGTTTCGGGCGCGGGCGCGGCGGCCATCGCCTGCCTGAACCTGATGGTGGAACTGGGTGTTGCGCGCGAGAACATCTTCGTCTGCGACTCGAAGGGCGTGATCCACGACCGGCGCGAAGACGCGCTCGACGAGTCGAAGAAGAAGTACATCCAGACCACCTCGGCGCGCACGCTGGCCGACGTGATGAAGGGCGCCGACGTGTTGCTCGGTTGCTCGGCGGCCGGCGCCGTCACGGCCGACATGGTGGTGTCGATGGCGCGCCAGCCCATCATCCTGGCGCTGGCCAACCCCGAGCCCGAGATCCGCCCCGAACTGGCCAAGCTGGTTCGGCCCGACTGCATCATCGCCACCGGCCGCTCCGATTACCCGAACCAGGTCAACAACGTTCTCTGCTTCCCCTACATCTTTCGCGGCGCCCTCGACAGCGGCGCCACCAGCATCACCGAGGCGATGAAGGTGGCCTGCGTGCGCGAGATCGCCGACCTGGCGAAGGCCGAGATCAGCGCCGAAGTGGCGTCGGCCTATGCCGGGCGCGAACTGCGCTTCGGGCCCGACTACCTGATCCCCACGCCTTTCGATTCGCGCCTGATCCTGCGCATTGCGCCGGCCGTGGCGGCCGCCGCGCAAGCCTCGGGCGTGGCGACACGGCCGATTGCCGACATGGAGGCCTACCGCCAGTCGCTGCTGCGCTTCGTCACCCACACCGGCATGTTCATGCGGCCAGTGTTCGACGCCGCGCGTGCCGCGCCGAAGCGCGTTGCGTACGCCGAAGGGGAAGACGAGCGCGTGCTGCGCGCGGTGCAGATCGCGCTCGACGAGAAGCTCGTGCGTCCGATCCTGATCGGCCGCCCGGCAGTGATTGCCGCGCGCATCGAACGCGCCGGCCTGCGCTTGCAGGCGGGCCGCGACTTCGAAGTCGTGAACCCCGAAGACGACGCCCGTTTCCGCCAGTACTGGGAAACCTACCACCGCCTCAACGCCCGCGACGGCGTGACCCCCGAGATGGCCAAGGCGGCCGTGCGGCGCTCGAACACCACCATCGCCGCGCTGATGGTGGCGTTGGGTGATGCCGACGGCATGCTGTGCGGTCTGGTCGGCCGCTTCGAAGGCCACCTCGACCACGTGCGCGAGGTGATCGGCCTGCGCCCCGGCGTCAAGGTGTGTGCCACGCTGAACGCGCTGATGCTGCCCAAGCACACGCTGTTCCTGACCGACGCTTACGTCAACGACGAACCGAGCGCGGAAGAACTGGCCGACATCGCCGTGATGTCGGTCGATGCCATCCGCCACTTCGGCCTGCCACCGCGCGTGGCCTTCCTGTCGCACTCCAGCTACGGCAGCAGCAAGCGGCCGTCCGCCCTGAAGATGCGTGCGGCGCGAGACCTGTTCGTGGCGCGCATGCCCGAAGTGCCGGCCGACGGCGAAATGCACGGCGACCTGGCGTTCGACGAAACCCTGCGCGCCGCAGCGATGCCCGAATCCACGCTCAACGGCAGCGCGAATCTGCTCGTGCTGCCGAACCTCGACACCGCGAACATCCTGTTCAACGTGCTGAAGATGACCGGTGGCCAGGGCGTTACCGTGGGCCCGATCCTGCTCGGCATGAACGCGCCGGCGCACATCCTCACGCCCTCGGCCACGGTGCGCCGGGTGGTGAACATGACCGCGCTGACGGTGGCCCATGCGGGTGCGCTCGAAGCCCGAAAGAGTGAGAGCCGGAGCAGGAGCTGACACATGGCCGACCCCGGCGTCCACGCGGGGACGCAAGCAACCGACGACGTAACCGGGGTGCTGAACCAGGCCGTCGGCAGCAACGCCGCGGCGCCGGAGCGCCTCTATGCATTGCTTTACGGCGAACTGTCGCGGCTGGCGCGCTCGCACCTCGCCGACTCAGGCGCGGTGTCGTTGAACCCCTCGGCCATCGTCCACGATGCCTGTGTGCGCATACGCATACGCAAGCGCGACGCCACGCCACGCCGATGCGCGACCGGCGCGCCTTCTTCGCCAACGCCTCGACCGTGATTCGCAGCGTGCTGATCCACCACGTGCGCGAGCGCGCCGCCGACAAGCGCGGTGGCGGTCAGGCGCCGCTCATGCTCACGACGGGAGTGATGCAAGAGACCCGCGCCGCAAAAGACCTCAGCCGCCAGAACGATGCGACGCTGGAACTGCGGCTCCTACGGACCACCGCAACTGCCCTCGATGACCGCAGCGCAGACCACCGACGCCTTCGGTCACCCGACCCATGCCCGGCAAGGCGTGGCCGTGACCGCCGGTGCGAGCAGCGGCGTTTATGCGGCTCAGGCCGGCGGCATGCATCGCTCGGTCTCGGCCGACGTGCGCACGCTGCGCTATTCCAACGCCGACCCGGCCACGGTGCTGCCCTGGCAAGACAGCAACATCAACTTCGGCCTCCAGGCCACCAAGGTCAGCAGCGCGCCCTTCATTTCGATCTATGCCAGCAGCAGCACGCGCGGCTGTCGCCTGGCCTGCAGCGGCGGCGCGATCACCAACCCCGACCTTGACGACCACGACCTGAGCGCAGCCGCACAGTTGGGCGCGCGGCACCATTTGGCGCTGGACCTGAACCGGCAGACCGGCCGCTTCCATTCGCTGAGCCCCGACATTGCGAGCGGCACCATGCTGGTCGACAACACCATTGTTCACCCCGGCTGGACGCCGGGCGTCGACAATTTCGACAGCGTGCTGTTCGCCAGCGCCAGCGCCGAGGCATCGGCCACGTTGCCCTGGGGCCCGGGTTCGACCGCAGCGTCCAACATCGGCCCGTACGACAACATCAACGATGCCCCGGTGCCCGAGCCCGCCGCCTGGGCGTTGACGCTCGCCGGCCTGTGCGCCGCAGCGCTCGCCCGACGCCGCCCGAAAGCCCCCTAACCCATCTGATGGCGCTTGCAGCGTGATCGTCCTAGAGTGCGCAGGCTAAACACCTCAGGGAGTGACGCTCATGACCTCACGCAGCTTGCGGCTCGTTGCCGCCATGATCCTGAGCGGCGCCGGCACGATGGCCTCTGCGGCCACCTTGTCGGACAACTTCGAGGGCTACGCGCTGGGCAGTTTCCCGGCCACCCAGTGGCTCGATGCAGCAGTGCCGTTTCCCGTGGCTTCGCCGGGCCTCAATGCGCCGCTTCCTTCGGCCACTGTGGTGGCCACCACCAACGCGTTCGGCGCGCCGACGCAGGCGCTGCAGACCGTCGATGCACTCGGCGTCTCGAAGGGCATCTATGCGCCGGTACCGCTCAGTTCGAGCTACTCGCTCGTGGCCGACATCCGCACGCTGCGCTTCGCCGACACCGACGCCGGCGCAGGCGCGGCCAGCGACTGGACGATGCAGCTGACCTTCGCGCAGACCGGCGTCACGAACTTCGCCGTCGCACCGCAGGCCGGCCTGTACGCCAGCAGCCTCACGCACAGCTGGCGCTTCTTCCTGATCGGTTCGAACGGCGGGCCACTGGACGACTTCGACCTGGGCGTAGCCGCGGCATTGAACACCTGGTACACGGTCTCATTGAACCTCGATGCGACGACCGGAAACTTCCATTCGGTCATCACCGACACCCTGAGCGGCACGGTGCTGGTTGACGAAACCCACGGCTACACCGCTTGGCAGCAGCAGTACGCAGCCTATGACTCGATCGCGTTCTTCGGCGGTGAAACCGCCGCCACCGACCCAGCCGGCCCGGGCTCGACCACCATCGCCGGGCTGGCGCAGGTGGACAACGTCAACATCCAGGCTACGCCGGTGCCCGAGCCCGCCACCTGGGCCCTGCTGGGCACCGGGCTGGTCGGCTGGGTGGCGGCGCGGCGGCGTCAGAGGCGCTGACCCCGGCCGCGGCGCGCGCAAGCTCGAAGCGCTGGCAGTTTCAGGGCTCGCACCGGGCCGGCAAGCGCGCCAGAAACGCGCTCAGGTGTGCGGCAAATGCGGCCGGCTGCTCGACCACGCTGATGTGCGCAGCGCCGGCCAGCACCACC
>CANJKD010000344.1 GCA_947474415.1 Burkholderiales bacterium
ATCCATGCCGGCTGCCCAGGGTTGCACGAAACCATCAAATGGGCATGCCGCTCTTGATGCACGGCAATCGCATCATCGGCCACGTGGCGGGTGGCGCCGGAACAGTGGCGCCAGCTAGCGCAGCGCTTCGGCGGCTCCAGGCGGCAGGGACCACATTCCATCCACCTCGACCACGCTCGCCTCGTCACGCAGCTTGAACAGGTGCGCCGTCAGCGAGCGCATCGCCATCGCGTGCAGGCGCGCGTGCACATCGGCATAGACCTTCACGAGCAGCGCCTGCGCAGGCGCGGGGCCCAAGCTGCGCACGGCAGCCAGCACCTTGGCCTCGCGCTTCAGACGGTGTGCGACGATGGCTTCCATCGCCTGCTTCGGCTGGGCCATCAGGAAGCCGTGGCCCGGCGCGAGCCATTCCAGGTCGCGCTCGCAGAGTTCGCGCAGCGAGCCGATGTAGGCCGCCATGTCGCCATCGGGCGGGTTGATGACGACGGTGGACGCCTGCATCACATGGTCGCCGGTGAACAGCAACTTCTCTTCTTCCAGCAGGTAGCAGAGGTGGTTCGAGGCGTGGCCGGGCGTGTGCACGGCGAGCAGCGTCGAGGCTTCGCCCTGCGGCCCGGGCAGCACGAAGCGCTCGCCGCCAGCCAGGTGCTGGTCGGGCGCGAAGCTCAGGTCTTGCCACTGCGGGTGGTCGGCGACGCGGCCATGCACGCGCGCGCCGGTGCGGGCCTGCAGCGCCACGGTGGCGGGCGAATGGTCTTTGTGGGTGTGGGTCACGAAGATCCAGCGAATGGCGCCGGGCGCGGCGGCCAGGATGGCTTCTACATGGGCATCGTCGGGTGGACCGGGGTCGATCACGGCCCATTCGTTCGCCGCACCACCGCCGACGAGGTAGGTATTGGTGCCGGGCCCGGTCATCATGCTGCCGTTGTTCGCGGTGACGCGGATCAACCGGGGCGACAGCCGCACCGCGACGCCGGGTTGCAGCTCGTAGCTGGCGCTGCCCAGGCCTTGCGGGTCGAGCCGGCCGAGCTCGGCATAGGCCGGTTCATCGGGGATCACCGGGCGCAGGCCGTGGCTGCCGGTGCCGACATGCGGCATCGTCAGCAGCACCTCGCGCGGCGCGCTCGCCCATTCGAGCGCGGCGTCCACGCTGTGGAAGCGGGCCAGCAGTTCGAGCGTCTTCTGTGTCGGCGTGAGCAGCTTCAAATCATGGGCTCGGGCCAGCGCATCGGCGGGGCGCAGCCAGAGCTGCTCGACGAGTTCGGTGCCGTCGTGCACGGCGGTCTGCGCGGGCGGCACGGCCGCCAGAAAAAAGCGCGTGTCGAAGCGCTTGGCACGGGCCGGTGGCGTCAGCCAATGGCTCAGGTAGATGAGCCGATCCAGCGCAAGCTGCAGGCCGAACTCGCGGCACATCTCGCCCACCGTGCGTTCGCTGCGGTGCAAGGGGCCGCGCCAGGCAGCGAGCGCGGCGCCGGCCTTGTCAATCCCGGCATCGTCATCCAGCCGCACCGTGGCGCCATCGCGGTCGACGGCGTAGAGCAGGCCCGATTCCTCGAAGCACTCGCGCACCGCAGCCACGTAGTAGTCGAGCCCGCCCTCGGGCAGGCCGAGGCGCGCGCTCGCGGCCGCGTCGTCAAGGCCGGCACAGCAGGCATGCGAATGGCGGTCACCGGCATCGACCACACCGCCGGGGAACACCCACGCGCCGCTGTTGTGGTCACCGCGATCGGCACGGCGCGACAGCAGCACCTCGATGCCAACGCCCGCGTCACCGTCACGAACGACGACGATGGTGGCGGCGGCACGCGGTGGGCGCATTTCGGCAGGGTTGGGCGGGGAAACAGTGTCGGAGGCTGGTTTCATGAAAAGGCGATCGGGAGTGTCTTGAGGCGGCGCGACAGTGTCGTGCCCGGCAGCTCGCAAGTATCGCGCGCGCACGCCCTCGGCGCAGGCGCCACAGCAACGCCATCGCCGCCGGCCTTCACGTTCGGGCAGCTGATGAAAATCATGAAGACGTTGCGCTGCAGCGCTGCGCCTTGTGCGGGCGTGGTCGGGGCTGCCGGGAGTTCGGCAAATAGGTTGTGGTCGTCGGAGTCGGTGCTGTTGATCTTGATCGCGCGCAGCGCACGGCTGGCGCATTCGAGCTTGCGCGCCTGCGGCGAATCGGCCGGGTAGCCGTTGTCGCGCCAGGGCTCGCAGACCCAGCCGCCGACGCCGGCAGCCATCTTCGCCGAGGTCGATGTCGTGTTCACCGCTCCCCCGTATGGCCCCGGCTGACACCCTTCGGCTCGACCCTCAGCACATCCTGCGCTGCCTGCTCGTAGGCGTGGGCGAGCCGCAGCACGTCGGCATCGGCCTGCGGCCGGCCGATCAGTTGCAGCCCCATCGGCAAGCCCTGCGCACTGAAGCCGGCCGGCACGCTGATGCACGGCAGGCCGGCGAAGGTGGCATAAATCACCACTTCCATCCAGCGGTGGTAGGTGTCCATCTCGCGGCCGGCGATGTGCGTGGGCCAGCGCAGCGCGGCATCGAAGGGCCAGACCTGCGCGCTCGGCAGCGCGAGGAAGTCGAAATGCTCGAAGCGTGTCAGCAGGTGCCTGTGGAACGCGCTGCGCTGGGCGCTTGCGGCCAACACTTCCGCGCCCGTCAGGCCTTGCGCCTGCTCGTGTTCCCACAGCGCTTCGGGCTTGAGCAACGCGCGGTTGCCGGGCTGCGCCAGGAACGGTGCAATTCGCGCCGCGACCAGCCAGCGCCGCCACACGCGCCAGGCGTCCCAGACCGGCTCGGGCGCAGTGCCCAGGCTGGTGGGTTCCACCGTGCAGCCCAGGCCCTGGAATCGGTTCAAGGCCTGCTCGCAGGTGTCGAGTACGCCCGGCTCCATTGCGAGGTGGCCGCCCAGATCGGCCAGCCAGCCGATGCGCACGCGCTGGCAGTCCAGGCCTTGCAAGCCGTCCGCGAACGACGCGTGCCGCGCCAGCGACAAGGGCAGGCGCGAGTCCGGCCCCGCCTGCACGTCGAGCAGGCGCGCCACGTCTTCAACCGTGCGTCCCATCGGGCCTTCGGTGCTGAGTTGCGAGACCCACACGTCGGTCACCGGCCACCCCGGCACCCGGCCGGGGCTGGGGCGCATGCCGAACACGTTGTTCCAGCCGGCGGGGTTGCGCAGGCTGCCCATGAAGTCGCTGCCGTCTGCGACCGGCAGCATGCGCAGCGCCAGCGCCACGGCCGCGCCGCCGCTGCTGCCACCGGCCGATTGGCGCGCGTCGAATGCATTGCGCGTGACGCCGAAGACTTCGTTGAAGGTATGCGAGCCCAGCCCGAACTCGGGCGTGTTGGTCTTGCCGATGACGATGCAGCCCGCCGCCTTCATGCGCTGCACCATCAGGCCGTCTTCGGCGGGTACGAAGTCGCGTAGCAGCGGCGAGCCCTGCGTGCTGCGCAGTCCTTGGGTGAGCGCGAGGTCCTTGATCGCTTGCGGCATGCCGTGCATCCAGCCGAGGGGGCCGGTGGCGGTGGCGCCGCGTTCGAGTTCGGCGTCGCGCGCGTCGGCCTCGCGCAGCAGCACGGCTTCATCGCGCAGACTGACGATGGCGTTGTGCAGCGGGTTGTGAGCGGCGATGCGCACCAGAAAGGCTTGCATCACGTCCCGGCTCGAAACCTGACGGGAATGGATCGCCTTCGACAGCGCGCTGGCAGAGAGTGCGGTGATGTTCATCGGGTCAGGGGGCGTTCTTCAGGTTGAGTTCCAGGAACTTCTCGACCCGGGTCCAGAAGTCGATGTCATTGGCCTCCAGCATCCAGCCGTGGCCCTCGCTCGGGTAGTCGATCCATTCGACGTCTTTGTTGTGCGGCGCCAGTGCGCTGCGCATCTTCAGGCCATGGTCGATCGGCACGCGCCGGTCTGCGCCGCCGTAGGCCATCAGCAGCGGCTGCTTCAGCAGCGCTGCAAGCTTGAGCGGCGAGGTGGCCGCGAGTTGCGCAGCGTCTTTCACCCTGTCGCCCACCATGATGGGCATGCCGTAGTCTTTCCATTGGTCGCTGAAATCACTCCATTGAATCGAATACATCAGGTCGATGTCGGTCACGCCCACCCACTCGAAACCGCAGCGGTACAGCTCGGG
>CANJKD010000345.1 GCA_947474415.1 Burkholderiales bacterium
TCCAGAGCAATCACGAAGGGGCGCTGATCGACCGCATCCACGCCGCGCGGCTCGACGGCACCGGCCACATCGTCATCAACCCCGGCGGCCTGACGCACACCAGCGTGGCCTTGCGTGATGCGCTGGCCGGCGTGGCGATTCCGTTCTTCGAAGTGCATGTGTCGAACGTGCACAAGCGCGAGACGTTTCGCCACCACTCGTTCTTGTCCGAGATCGCGGCCGGCGTGATCGTCGGCTTCGGCGTGAGCGGCTATGCGATGGCCGTGAACGCGGCCATCGACCGGCTCACGGCCGCCTGAGGCATTCACTGACGGTTTTCACATCGCGAGCCCTCCCCTACCGAACCATGAACCATGCCTACATCGTCGATGCCATCCGCACCCCCTTCGGACGGTACGGCGGTGCCTTGAGTTGGGTGCGCACCGATGACCTCGGTGCCATCCCGATCCGTGCGCTGATGGCACGCAACCCCGGCGTCGACTGGGCGGCGGTGGCGGACGTGATCTACGGCTGCGCGAACCAGGCCGGTGAGGACAACCGCAACGTGGCACGCATGTCGGCGCTGCTTGCCGGCCTGCCCATCGACGTGCCCGGCAGCACCGTGAACCGCTTGTGCGGCTCGGGCCTCGACGCGCTGGGCACGGCAGCGCGTGCCATCAAGGCCGGCGAGGCCGGGCTGATGATCGCCGGTGGTGTGGAAAGCATGAGCCGCGCGCCGTTCGTGATGCCGAAAGCCGAAAGCGCCTTCAGCCGCAGCAGCACGGTCTACGACACGACCATCGGTTGGCGCTTCGTCAACAAGCTGATGCAGGCCCAGTACGGCGTCGATTCGATGCCCGAGACAGCCGAGAACGTGGCCACTGACTTCGGCATCGAACGCGAGGCCCAAGACCGCATGGCGCTGGCCTCACAACTGAAGGCGGTGGCGGCGCAGAAGCGCGGCTATTTCGATGCAGAGATCACGCCGGTCAGCATGGCGCAGAAGAAGGGCGATGCCATCGTCGTGGCTAAAGACGAGCACCCGCGCGAGACCTCGATGGAGGCGCTGGCCAAGCTCAAGCCCATCGTCCGGCCCGACGGCACGGTGACGGCCGGCAACGCTTCGGGCGTGAATGACGGCGCCTGCGCGCTGCTGCTGGCCGACGAACCCAGCGCCGCGAAATACGGCCTGACGCCGAAGGCGCGCGTGGTCGGCATGGCCACAGCCGGCGTCGCGCCGCGCATCATGGGTTTCGGCCCTGCACCGGCGGTGAAAAAGGTGCTGGCGCTGACCGGCCTCAGTCTCGACCAGTTCGACGTGATCGAGCTCAACGAGGCCTTCGCCGCGCAAGGCCTGGCGGTGCTGCGAGACCTTGGCTTGGCCGACGACGACGCGCGCGTCAACCCGAATGGCGGCGCGATCGCGCTCGGCCACCCGCTCGGCGCGAGCGGCGCACGGCTCGCGACCACGGCAGTCAACCAGTTGCATCGCATCAAGGGCCGCTACGCGCTGTGCACCATGTGCATCGGCGTGGGTCAGGGCATCGCGCTGGTGCTCGAACGGGTTTGAGGGGCGGGGCGGCGGGGGCGCGCAGGCCTGCAGAAATCTGTAAAAGAAGGTAGGAGCCGTCATCGCTGCACGCGGCTCGACAGTTAGGGACCCACTTGCCCGCTCAATGCGGCTGCCACTTCTGGAGGACGGTCATGGCTCAGTTCAAACTCTTGCTCGTTGCCCTCTGCGCGGCATCGCTCTCGGCTTGCGTCGTCGCCCCCTACCCGCGTCGTGTGGTCTATGCGGAGCCCGTTCCGGCTGGTGTGGTCTATGAGCAGCCTGGCGTGGTGGTAGACATGGCGCCGCCCGCGCCCTATGTCGAGGTCGTGCCCGCGATTCCCTATGCCGGCGCCATCTGGATCGGCGGCTACTGGGGTTGGTACGGTGGCCGCCACCAGTGGTACCCGGGGCGCTGGGACCGCCTGCGCCCTGGCTACAGCTACCACCCGCACGCCTGGGTGCAGCAGGGCGGCCGGTGGCATCTGCACGCCGGGGCGTGGGTGCGGCTCTGAGCTGACCCATTGACCGGCCACGTGCTGCGCGCGGCCGCCGCCGGGGTCGAAGGGTCAGCCTTGCAGCGCCTCGAAAACGGCTGCTGTGGTGTTCACTGCATGTTGTGCGACCTGATCCGCATTCGCTGCCAGCACGTCGAGCGGGTAGGTGCCCGAGACAATCCCGCCGCAAGCCACTTCCACGGCCCGCACGGCGGGCGGCAGGCCTTCCACCGCGCCGACCAGGCAGTGCACGACCGACGTGAACCCCTCGTCGTCGTAAAGCACGTCGCCGTCGGCGAGCACACGGTATTCGTAGACGTCGTCTTCGCGGTGGATTTCGATTCGAACAATCATGGCAGTTCAGGCGTGGCTGCGCGTTGTCAGGTGCGGGCGATCAGCTGCAGCCGCAGATGGGAATTGCGCCTGCAGGGTGGATGCGAGGCTTGGCGGAGACGGTGAGATTCGAACTCACGGACGAGTTACCCCGCCGGCAGTTTTCAAGTTCACAGTGGAACCCAATCGAGTCAAGAGCTTAACTGACTTTTGTCTCCGCAATCTCCTGCAACCTATGGTTGGTGCACGCCCGGTTGGCTTCGGTCTGGCCACGCAGTTGCGGAGAGCGTTCTGAGATCGGTCCGAACGTGAGTCACTTCGCGAACGTCAAGCACTTCTGTTCTTGGCTGGGGCTGTGCCCGAGTACCAAGATCGGCGGTGGCAAGGTGCTGTCTTCAGGCACCAAGCGCTCAGCCAACCGGGCGCGACCGGCGCTGAAGATGGCGGCAATAACCTGTTGCACAGCGACTCGGCGCTCGGCGCGCTCTACCGTCGGTTGTGCGCACGAAGAGACAAGCCGCGCGCCAACACGGCAACGGCCCACAAGCTCGCCCGGATGGTCTTCTTCATGCTGACCCGAGGCGAGGCCTGCGTTGACCAAGGCCAGCAGCACCATGACGAACAACAGCGCCAGCGCAGCATCGCAGCGCTACAGCGCCGTGCCGCCGCCTTGGGCTTCCAGATCAACCCCTTGATGGGGGCTGCAAGGCGTCCTTCCAAGTCTGGGCGCGTGCGCCGGAGCAGCACCGCATCCTGCTGGCGGCCAAGCAGGCCAATCCTTTCATCGATGTGGCCACCTTCGTGGGCAGCAACGGCGACGTGCTGAACTTCAGCCGCTCGTTCCCGGCACCGCCGATCTCGCTGACCGATCGAAACTATTTCAAAGCGCATGTGGGCAACGCCGATTTGGGCGCCGTCACCAGTGAACCGATCGCCAACAAGGGCAACGGTCAAACGCTCTTCTACGTAACGCAGCGTGTCAATGACACGCGGGGTCGCTTGCTCGGCCTGGTACTGGTGGGCATGTCGGTGGGCACCTTCACGCAGGTCTACGAGAAGGTGGGCTACAACCTGGGCGCGGGGGCGGCCATCGGGCTGTACCGCGACGACTTCATGCTGATGGCGCGCTGGCCGGCTGCGCCCGAAGCCATCGGCAGGATCAACCGCGAAGGCGCGACCTATCAAGTCCTTGGCCAACCCAGCAAGTCCAGCGGCGTGACTTTCACCAACACGGCCAGCCTCCTGCATACGCAGGAGACGGAGCGTCTGGCCGCACCGCGCCGGGTGCCTGGCTACCCTTGCATCGTCACACCCTTGGTCTTTTCGGAGCGTTACCTGCAACGCTGGTATGTCGCCGCGAATATGGCCGTGATGTTGTGGGCCCTCGTGATGGCCCTGCTGTGGCTGGGCATGTATTACCTGCTCAAGGCGGCGCGCCACGCGGAGGGATCGGCCCGGGACCGCGCGGCCGCGCAGCTGGCACTGGAGCGGGCAGCGGACGAGTTGGAGGCGCGCGTACACAGGCGCACAGCCGCCTTGCGCGAGGAAATCGCGGCCCGAGAGGAACGCGAGAGCGAGCTGGCCCAGCTGAATGCCAAGCTGGTGTCCCTGTCGCGCCGGGCTGGCATGGCTGAAGTCGCGACAAGCGTGCTGCACAACGTGGGCAATGTGCTGAACAGCCTGAATACGTCCAGCTCGTTGATCGCCGACAAGCTGCGGCAAACGCCGCTGGTCGACTTGCCGA
>CANJKD010000346.1 GCA_947474415.1 Burkholderiales bacterium
AAGGCGTGGTCACCTGCATCGTCGGCCAGCCCAGTTGCTTTGAGGTTCGCGAACGGGTAGAGGTTCCGGTCCATCAGGTGCGAAGGCACCACCTTGCCCATCGCGTTGAACATGTTCTCGATGCGGCCGGGGAACCGACGGTCCCAGTCGCGCAGCATCTGTTTGGTCTGCACGCGCTGCAGGTTGTCCTGGCTTCCGCACAGCGTGCAGGGGATGATGGGGAAGGCGCGGTGCGCGGCCCAGCGTTCGAGGTCGGTCTCGCTCACATAGGCCAGCGGGCGGATCACGATGTTCCGGCCGTCGTCGCTGACGAGCTTGGCCGGCATGCCCTTCAGCGTGGCGCCGAAGAACATGTTCATGAACAGGGTTTGCAACATGTCGTCGCGGTGGTGTCCGAGGGCGATCTTGGTCGCGCCGAGTTCGCCCGCCACCCGGTACAGGATGCCGCGGCGCAGGCGCGAGCACAGGCTGCACATCGTCTTGCCTTCGGGGATCACGCGCTTCACGATCGAATAAGTGTCCTGGTTCTCGATGTGAAACGGCACGCCCTGGCGCGCCAGGTATTCGGGCAGCACGTGGTCGGGAAAGCCGGGCTGTTTCTGGTCGAGGTTGACCGCCACGAGTGTGAAGTCGATCGGCGCGCGGGCCCGCAGGCTGATCAGGATGTCGAGCAGCGCATAGCTGTCTTTCCCGCCCGACACGCACACCATGACCTTGTCGCCTTCCTCGATCATGTTGAAGTCGGTCACCGCCTGGCCGACCTGGCGGTGCAGGCGCTTGCTGAGCTTGGTCAGTTCGACCGACAGCCTCTCTTTCAACGGCGAAGCCAGCGCCGCGCTCATGACGCCACCCGCTCGCCGAGTACGTCGAGCGACCCCCCGTGGGCCACGCAGGGGCCCCTGCGTGGCCCTTGGTCGGGTCTTGCTTGGGGCGGCCCGGCGCGGCGACCCGCGACTTCCTTCATGACTTGCCCTTCACGCCGAACACCTCGCAGCCCACTGCGTGGCAATCGGGGTACACGTCGGGCTTCTGGGTAGACACTTGCGCCGCACGCACTTTCGGGTGCGCCAGCATCAGTGCCAGCATGTCGTCGCACAGCGTTTCCTGCAAGTGGATGTGGCCGCGCGCCACGCGTGCGCTGACGCTGCTGCGGATGAAGTCGTAGTCGACCACCTCGTCGAGTTCATCCGCCGTCGGCGTCGACAGCGCGAGCGGAATGTAGAGGTCGACGTTGATCAGCACGCGCTGTTCGCCAGACTTCTCGAAAGCGTGCACCCCGATGTTGATGGAGACTTCGTAGTCGCGCAGGAACAGCCGGCGGCAGTCCATCAGGCTGGGGTGGCTGAGCAGGCTTTGCATCGGGGCCTCAACGATTCTTTGCGAGGTAAAGCACATCGCGCGGCTGTGCGCTCAGGTGCTGGCCGCCATCGACCAGCAAGCTGGTGCCGGTGATCGCGGGCGATTCGATCAGGAAGCGCACCGCACGGGCGATATCTTCGGGGGTGGACGAACGCTGCAGCGGCGTCATTTGGTGCGCGCTTGCGAATTCGGCAGCGTTCATCGGGCCCGACAGCATCGTCACGCCAGGCGCCACGCCGCACACGCGAACGCTGGGCGCGAAGGCCTGGGCAAGCATCACGGTTGCGGCTTGCAGCGCCGCCTTCGACAGCGTGTACGAGAAGTAGTCGGGGTTCGGGTTCCAGAGCTTCTGGTCGAGCAGGTTGATCACGCAGCCGGTGCGCTCGGTGTCGTCGAGCGAACGGCCGGCCAGGTGCAAGTGCAGCGCCTGCGCCAGCAGCACGGCGGGTGCGGTGTTGGCGCGCCAGTGCAGGTCCAACGCCGCCATGCTGAAGCTGGCCGGGTCGTCGTGCTCGAAGGTCGAGGCGTTGTTGACCACCGCGTCGAGCCTCCTGAAGTGCGCCACCACCGCCGGCACCAGCGCGCGGCATTCGGCCTCGCTCGACAAGTCGGCTCCGAACGCATGGGCCGAAGCGCCCGCCGCCTGCAACCCGGCCACCGTGGCCAGCGCATCGGCTTGCGAGTGGCGGTAGTGCACGGCCACGTCGAAGCCGTGCTGCGCCAGGTCGAGCGCGATGCAGCGGCCGAGCCGCTTGGCGGCACCGGTCACGAGTACGACGGGGCGCGAGCGGCCCGGGCTGGCTGGGCCCGGTGAAACGGGGTTCGGCATGGCTTTCTACAATCCATTGATGCTTGACAACGCCAGTGTATCGGCCGCCCTCTCCAGACTGATCCGCACGGCCATTGCACGCCATGGCGGCTGGCTGCCGTTCGACCGCTTCATGGCAATGGCGCTGTACGCACCGGGCCTGGGCTACTACGCGAACCACAGCCGCAAGTTCGGCAGCCTGCCGGAATCGGGCAGCGATTTCGTTACCGCGCCGGAGCTGTCACCGCTGTTCGGCCAGGCGCTGGCGAAGCAGCTTGCACAGGCCTTGTCGGCGAGCGGTACGAACGAGTTGTGGGAGTTCGGTGCGGGTTCCGGCGCATTGGCAGATCAGCTGCTGCGCGCGCTGGCAGCGATGGGCCAAGCCGTGCAGCGCTACACCATCGTCGACTTGTCCGGCACGCTGCGCGACCGGCAGCGCGAGCGACTTGCGGCGCATGGCACCAAGGTGCAATGGGCCGATGCCTTGCCCGAGCACATGGAAGGCGTGATCGTCGGCAACGAAGTGCTCGACGCGATGCCGGTGCAACTGCTCGAATTCGATGGCGCGCAGTGGTGCGAGCGCGGCGTGATCGAGGCGGCCGGTGGCTTCGCCTGGAGTGCCCGGCCGACCGCGCTGCGCCCGCCGTTCGACACCGCCTTCCCACCCGGCGCCGTCGTCGAAGTCCACCCGCAGGCCGAGGCCTTCATCGCCACGCTCGCCGAGCGCCTGACGCGTGGCGCCGCGTTCTTCATCGACTACGGTTTTCCCGAAGCCGAGTACTACCACCCGCAGCGCAGCGACGGCACGCTGATGTGCCACCGCGCCCACCGCGCCGACGCCGACCCGCTGGTCGACGTGGGCCTGAAAGACATCACCGCCCACGTCAACTTCAGCGCCATCGCGCTGGTTGGGCAGAACGCCGGGCTGGCCGTGATCGGCTACACCACGCAGGCGCATTTCCTGATGAACTGCGGCGTACTCGGCCTGTTGCAAGGCGCTGACCTGAGAACGACCGCGAACACCCAGAAGCTGCTCACCGAACACGAGATGGGCGAGCTGTTCAAGGTGATCGGCTTCGCGAAGGGATGCGATGCCGGGTTCGTGGCTGCGCCCATCGGGTTCGTGTGCGGTGACCGGACGCGTACGTTGTGATCCGGTGGGTGGATTTCCCGAGGTCGCCAACGTGATCCGGTGGGTGGATCCGAGGTCGCCAACGTGATCCGGTGGCTCTTCATCGTCTTCATCGCGCTGCTGCTCTTCAGCGGCCTGCGCCCGTGGCTGGAAAGGCTCGGCCTGGGCAAGTTGCCCGGTGACTTCCGCTTCCGCCTCTTCGGCCGCGAGTGGTTCATCCCGCTCGCCAGCAGCGTGCTGCTGAGCGTGCTGGGGATGTTGGTCGGCAAGCTGCTGTAGCGCGGCCACCGGTCGCCGGCGCTGCTCCCACCACGCGCTACACCGAAGCGGCCAGCATCCCCTGAACATGCCATGCTGGCTGGGCTCGCATGTGGCCGCTTGAATGCACGGCCTTGGGCACATCGAACACCGCCATCGCACTCAGCAGACCCTGAATCTCAGAAGCCAGTACCTTGCTGCCGTCGCTCAGGCGAAACTCCTCGATCTGGTTCACGGCAGAAACATACCAGTTGTTGATCACCAGCTTATCGGTCTGGCCGATCACGCTGAGTTCGAGGTTGTTGGCGTTGTGCACGAACTTCAGCTGCGCCTTTGTGATGCCGGCGAACAGGTCGACGTGGTCCAGCGTGCCGCCCGCATCGGTGAGGGAGTCGCTGCCCACGCCTTTGCCCCACCAGTAGGTGTCGCTGGAACTGAGCGAGCTGTCGGTGAACACATCGATGCCGCCCGCTCCGTTGTAGATGTCGGCGCCTTCGGCCCCGGAGAGCGTGTTGGCCGTGGCGTTGCCG
>CANJKD010000347.1 GCA_947474415.1 Burkholderiales bacterium
CAGTCGCTGACCTTGAGCAACCAGGGCCCGGGTGCCATCACGCTGCAGCAGCTCACGCTGGCGGGCGCCGAGGCGGCCGACTTCTCGCTCGGCGGTGGAACCTGCGCCGTGAACGCTGCGCTGGCACAAGGCGCGAGCTGCACGGTCGCGCTGGCCTTCCAGCCCGGAGCGGTCGGAGCGCGCAGCGCGATGCTGCAAGTGGTGTCGAACGGCACGAACCCGCCCGACGTTGCGCTGTCCGGCAACGGCACCGCCGTGGCCCAACCGGCTGCTGCGGTCGTGCCCACGGCGCTGAGCTTCAACGCGACAGCGGGCGCCAGCGCCGATGCCCAGACGCTGAGCTTGCAGAGCACCGGCAATGCCGTACTGCACGTGACCGCCATGCGCGTCGTGTCGGGTGCCTTCACGCTGGCCACGGCCGCCGCCAACGGCTGCGCGGCCACGCCTTTCGACCTGATGCCAGGCCAAAGCTGCGCGCTGTTGATCGGCTGGTCGAGCGCGGCAGTCGGCACCGAGGCCGGGGTGGTCGAGATCGACACCAATGCCGCCGTGACGGCCGGCCAAATTGCCATCACGGCCGTGCGCGCTGCCGCCACGCCGCCCCCGGTGCTGCCACCAGCTGCCAGCAATGACGGCGCCGGCGGCTGCTCGATCTCGCGCGGCGACACCCTTTCCGATCCGACCCTGTGGCTGCTCATGCTGCTGGCCGGCGCCGTGCTGTGGCACCGCCGGGAGCGGCGCTGACGCCAGGCCCCAACGCCCCGAGAACCCGTCCTTCAACGCAACCCCAAGGAAACAGAACGTGAACCCGAACCGCCTGCACCTCTCCATGTCACGCGCCGCCTTGCGCCGCGCTGCGCTGTGCCTGGCCGCACTGACCGGCCTGGCCGCGCCCTCGGCCTGGTCGCTCGAAGCCGGCGCCGCTGCACCCGAGCTGAACCTGCCCGGCCTCAAAGAAGCCGTGATCCTGGCCGCCCTCAAAGGCAAGGTCGTCTACGTCGACTTCTGGGCCTCGTGGTGCGGCCCGTGCAAGCAGTCGTTCCCGTTCATGAACGAGTTGCAGGCCAAGTACCGCGCCCAGGGCTTCGAGGTCCTGGCGATCAACCTCGACGCGAAACGCGACGAGGCCGACAAGTTCCTCGCCGAGGTGCCGGCCCAGTTCACCGTGGCCTTCGATGCGAAGGGCGACAGCGCCAAGCGCTTCGAGATCAAGGGCATGCCGTCGTCCTACCTGATCGGGCGCGACGGCAAGGTGGCAGCGGCGCACAGGGGCTTCAAGGAGCAGGACCGCAGAGAACTCGAATCGCGCATCGCGCAGGCGCTGGGGCCGCAATGAATCACCTGAATCGAGCCCCTTCCCACACGGAAACCGACATGGTCAAACCTGCTCGAACCTTTCGCGCCACTGGCGCATTCCTGCTCGTGGCTGCCGCCCTCGGCGGCTGCGCGATCCAGCCGCCGCAACCCTGGGAACGCGGCAACCTCGCCAAGCCCGAGATGACGATGGGCGCCGACCCGCTGGACCAGCGCTTCGTGCAGCACATCTACGGCAGCAAGGAAAACGCATCGGGCGGCTACGGCGTGGGCGGAGGTGGCTGTGGCTGCAATTGAACCCAACTACAAACGCGCCGACAAGGCCGGCGCCATCATCGCCGCCGCGCTCGCGCTGCCCGGTGTGATGGCGCCGCTGAACGCCTATGCCGAGAACGCGCCCGAGCACGGCGAAGTGGCGCTCAAGTACCTGAGCTATCAAGACTCGCAACCCGGCCTCGACCGCATCAAGGTGAAGGCGCCTTCGATCTATGTGCTGGCACCGCTGTCGCCGAAGTGGGCGATGGAAGGCTCGCTCGTGTCCGACAGCGTTTCGGGCGCCACGCCGCGCTACCACTCGGCCATCTCCGGTGCCACGCTGCACATGAAGGACGAGCGCCGTGCCGGCGACGTGAAGGTCACGCGCTACGAAGACCGTGCCACCTACGCCATCGGCCTGAGCAAGTCGAAGGAACACGACTACGACAGCAGCGCCGGCTCATTCGACGCGAGCTTCGCAAGCGACGACAACAACCGCAGCTGGAACATCGGTGTGGGCTATGCCTCCGACAAGATCAGCTCGACCAACGACGCCACGCTGCACGAGAAGAAGCACACCACCGAGCTGATGGTCGGCGTGACGCAGGCCTGGACCGCGAACGACCTGTTACAACTCAACGCCACCCTGAACCGTGGCCACGGCTACTTCTCTGACCCGTACAAAGAGCCCGACATCCGGCCGCGCAAACGCGACCAGGAAATCCTGCTGGCACGCTGGAACCACCATTTCAGCGCGCTCGGTTCGACGCTGCGTTCGAGCTACCGCTTCTATCACGACAGCTTCGGCATCAACGCCCACACGCTGGGTGCAGAGTGGGTGCAGCCGCTGGCGTCGCGCTTCACGGTGACGCCGTCGTTGCGCCTGTATTCGCAGAGCGCCGCCAAGTTCTACTTCGACCCGGTCTACGACCCTGACGTGGGTGCGCCCTACCCGCCGGGCTACTTCACGAACCCGCCGCAGTTCATCTCGCCCGACCAACGGCTGTCGGCCTTCGGCGCCGTCACGGTGGGCTTGAAACTCGGTGTGCAACTCACGCCCGACTGGGCCATGGACCTGAAGGCCGAGCGCTATGAGCAGCGCTCGAACTGGCGCATCGGCGGCAAGGGTTCGCCGGGGATCGACTCGTTCAGCGCCACCTTCATCCAGCTCGGTGTCAACAAGCGGTTCTGAGTCATGCGCCTCGCCCGCTCGCTTGACCGCCCGCTTGACGGGCCACGGATCATCGGCAAACTCATGCCAATGAATTCGTGCGGCTTCGAGTTCCAGGCCATGTCGAGCGCCTGCGAAATCCGGCTCGATGCGGTGGCGGGTGATGGCGAACCGGTGCGGGCCGCAGCGGCGCAATTGGCGATCTCCGAAGTGCGCCGCATCGAAGCCAAGTACACGCGCTACCGCGCCGACAGCATCGTCTCGCGCATCAACGCGGCGGCGGGCAGCGGCGAGACCATCGAGGTCGACGACGAAACCGCTTCCTTGCTCGACTTCGCCGGCATGCTCCACGAGCTGAGCGACGGCCTGTTCGACATCACGTCCGGCGTACTGCGCCGCGCCTGGGACTTCCGTGCCGGGCGCCTGCCCGAGCCGGGCGTGCTGGCCGCACTGCTGCCGCTGATCGGGTGGCAGCAGGTGGAATGGTCCCATCAAAACGGGCGGGCCAGGCGCATCCGCCTGCCGCGCCTCGGCATGGAACTCGACTTCGGCGGCTTCGGCAAGGAATACGCCGCCGACCGTGCGATGGCGGCGCTGGCCGATGCGGGCCAGGCGCACGGCTTCGTCAACCTCGGCGGCGACATCCGCGTTCTCGGCCCGCGCGCCGACGGTAGCGCGTGGCGCTTCGGCATCCAGCACCCGCGCCGTGGAGACACCACCAACGCCACCACGGCCACCATCGCCAGCGTCGACATGCTCGAAGGCGGACTGGCCAGCAGCGGCGACTACGAGCGCTTCTTCGAACAGGACGGGCGGCGCTACTGCCACATCCTCGACCCACGCAGCGGCTGGCCGGTCAGCTCGTGGGCTTCCATCAGCGTCACCGCGCCGGCCTGCGTGGCAGCGGGGGCGCTCAGCACCATCGCGATGCTGAAGGGCAGCGACGCGCTCGAATTCCTTGCCACTCAGGGCGCCACCTGCCTTGCGGTCGACACGGCGATGAACACCTTCCACCCCGGCCCGCCAAAGGGCCGGCGATTTGTCTGCGGAGAAAAAGAATGACGCTTTCACGATGGACCCGAAAGGCCCGCACCTTGCTGCTGGCAGCCCTCACGGGCGCGGCCCTCACCTCGGTGGCTGTGGCTGCCAACGATGACTTTCTGGACCCGGCGCAAGCCTTCCTCGGCAGTGCCCAGCTGCTCGATGCGAAGACCATCCAGCTGCGCATTGCCATCGCGCCCGACTACCACTTGTACCGTGAACGCATCAGCATCGAGCTCGACCGCCCGGGTGCCCGCGCCGGCGCCAGCGCCGGTACAAGCGTCGGTGCACGGCTCGGC
>CANJKD010000348.1 GCA_947474415.1 Burkholderiales bacterium
ATGTCGATCACCATCGATTTGATGATCGACTCGCGCCGTTGGCGGGCTGCCTGCCAGCCACCCCATCGACGACCTCAGGCGGCCGCCAGGCTCATTCCACAGTGGAATGTGGCGCCCCGCTCCAGGCTCATACCTCATTGGACAAGACTATCGATTGACGCGCACCAGATCGCCGTGCACACTGTGCGCTGGTGCATGCATGCGCGTCCGCCACGCCAACTGATCGGCCCGCCCGATCACACCGTTCACGTTCAAGCCGGAGGTGCCCCATGTCCAAGCTGCCCACCCTCACTTCGTCGGCCGTTGCCTGACCTGCGCTTGCGTTGACTTTCAGGGCTCCAATCCCGGGGCCTGAACCCTCCGAAGTCTGAGCCGCTGCGCACCCCGCGCGGCTGACGTTTCCTCCCCATCGCCGGAACCGGCTGCACCCTGCAGCCGGGCCGATTGGCGCGTGCCCTGTGCGGTGCGCGTCGTGAGAAACGAAAGTTCAGACCCCACCATGATCCAGATCGATTTCGAACGCCTGCGCGTGCTTGGCCTCACGCCCGCGCTGGCCCAATTGGCCGTCAATTTGGCAGTGAATTCCCCGCTCGCCGACGACCCGCAGTCGGTCGATGACCTGCACCTGATGCGCCTGACCGAAGTGCACCGCGAAACCGTGCGTGTGCATGACGGCGCGCATGAGCACAGCGTGCGCGTGCTGCCGCGCCTGATGCGCGAACTGCTGGCTGCCGACACCGCATTGGCCGTTGGCGACTGGGTGCTGTGCGGCACCGATCCGTTCGGCGCATACCGCGTCCATGCGCGCGTTCCGCCGCTCTCCAACATCTGCCGGCGCGATGCCGATGGCCGGCGCCATCCGGTCGTCAGCAACGTCGACACCGCCCTGCTCGTGATGGGCCTCGACGACGACTTCAACCCGCGCCGCCTCGAACGCTACCTGGCGCTGGTGCAGGCCAGCGCCGTGCTGCCGGTAGTGGTGCTGACGAAGGCCGATGTGGCCGCGCGCACGCCCGGCCTGATCGAAGCGCGCATCGAGGCCTTGCGTCGGCGCGTGCCCGCGCAGGTCGAACTGCTGGCCGTCGATGGCACCGACCCGGCGACCGCGCAGCGCCTCAGCGCGTGGCTCGCACCCGGCCAGACCGTGGTGCTGCTCGGCTCATCGGGCGCTGGCAAGTCGACGCTAACCAACAACCTGAGCGGCAGTAACGTACAAGACACCGGCGCCGTGCGCGCCAACGACAGCCGAGGCAAGCACACCACCACCTCGCGCTCGCTGCACAGGCTGCCAGGGGGCGCGTGCGTGATCGACACGCCGGGCCTGCGCACGCTGCGGCCCGATGCCGACGAAGCCACGCTCGCGGCCGTGTTCGACGACGTGGACACGCTCGCCGCGCAATGCCGGTTCCGCGATTGCCAGCATGTTGATGAGCCCGGCTGCGCGGTGCGCGATGGCGTGGAACCCGACCGCCTGCGCAACTTCCAGAAGCTGTTGCGCGAGGCCCGGCGCGACACGCTCACGGTGCTGGAAAAGCAGCAACAGGCCGCGGTGTGGAAACAGCGCGGCAAGGCGCAGCGGGCCCGGGCGAAGTTCGAGCGCGGGCAGGAATGACGCGGGGCGACCCCTCACTTGCAGTGCGCGTCCGGGCTTGCAAGCCCGGACCGCTGCGCGGGCTCGCCGCATGCGGCTCGAAAGCCCCGCTTCGCCCCCAAGCCCTCTCCCCAACGGGGCGAGGGCGCACTGCGCAGAGGCAGCAAAAGAACCTCACACCCTTAGAACGGCACGCCGCAAGTCAGCGCGATCATCGACCCGTTCGTCGGGTGCCTGAACGCGAGCGACTCGGCATGCAGCAGCAGGCGGTTCGCCATCGCCAGCACCGGTGGCGGCGCATAGAGCGCGTCACCGAGCATCGGGTGGCCGATGGCGAGCAGGTGCACACGCAGCTGGTGGGCGCGGCCGGTGACGGGTTCGACCAGCACGCGCGTGGTGTTCGCTCCGGCATCGAAGGCCAACACGCGGTAGCGCGTCAGCGAGGGCTTGCCGCGGGCCATGTCGACCTTCTGCATCGGCCGGTTCGGCCAGTCGGCCATCAAGGGCAGGTCGATCTCGCCTTGGTCTTGCGCCATGCGGCCATGCACCACGGCCACATAGCGCTTGTGGACCTCGCGTTGTGCGAAGGCCTGGCTCAGGCTGCGCTGTGCTGCCGCGCCGCGCGCGAACAGCAGCAGGCCGGAGGTGGCCATGTCGAGCCGGTGCACGACCAGGGCGTCTGCGTAAATGGCTTGCACACGCGCCGACAGGCAGTCTTGCAGGTGCGCGCCGCGCCCCGGCACCGACAACAGCCCCGCCGGCTTGACGACGACGAGGCAGGCGGCGTCGATGTGCAGCGGCGTCATCGCCACCACGTCACCCAAGCGTCAGGCGAGGGCCGCCGCAGCGCCACGGCCTGATCATGGCCGCGTGCCGCGCAGCCGGTCGCGGTCGACCAGCGCCGGGAAGCCCTTCACCCACAGCGCGGCCACGGCCAGCGTGCCCATGCCGCCCAGCAGCACCGAGCCGACCGGCCCGAGCAACGCGGCAGTCGCCCCCGATTCGAATTCGCCGAGCTGGTTCGATGCGCCGATGAAAACCGAATTGACGGCGCTGACCCGGCCACGCATTTCGTCGGGTGTGTCGAGCTGCACCAGCGACTGGCGGATCACGACGCTCACCATGTCGGCGGCGCCGGCCACCACCAGTGCGGCCATCGACAGCATGAATGAGGTCGAGACACCGAACACCAGCGTGGCCGCGCCGTACAGCGCCACGGAACCGATCAGCACGTGGCCGGCGCGACGCGTGATCGGCCAGCGCGTCAGCACGATGGCCAGCGCGAAAGCGCCAGCTGCCGGTGCCGCGCGCAGCAGCCCCAGGCCCCAGGGCCCGGTGTGCAGGATGTCTTTCGCGAAGATCGGCAGCAGCGCAGTGGCACCACCGAGCAGCACCGCGAACAGGTCAAGCGACATCGCGCCCAGCACCACCGGCTGGCGGCGCACGAAGCGCACGCCGGCCAGCAGCGTGTCCATGTTCATCGCCTGGGGGCGGCGCGGTTCGTGGTCGTAGCGCACGCCGGCCACCAGGGCTGCCGCTACCGCGAACAGTACGGCGCACACCGCATAGACGGCCGCTGCCCCGGCCACGTAGATGAAGCCGCCGAGCGCGGGCCCGGCGACGATCGAGCCCTGCATGCCCAGCGCGCTGAAGGCCAGCGCGCGCGGCAGCACGGCCTCGGGCACCAGCAATGGCGTGAGGGCCTGCTGCGCGGGCATCTGAAAGGCCTTCACGGTACCGAGCAGGACCGAGATGCCCAGCAGCAGTTCGCGGCTGGCCAAGCCGCGCGCGCTGCTCACCGCGAGCAGCACCGCAATCAATGTCTGCACAGTCAGGCCCAGCGTCACGATGCGGGCGCGGTGGAAGCGGTCGACCACATGGCCGGCCACCAGCACCAGCATCAACGCGGGCACGAACTGCAACAGGCCGACGAGGCCGAGGTCCCAGGCGCTGCCGGTCAGGTCGTACATCTGCCAGCCCACGGCCACCATCAGCATCTGGTTGCCCGAGGTGCTGGCCAGGCGCGAGAACCAGAGACGGATGAAGGTGGGGTAGCGTGCGAGCGGGGCAGACGAGAGCGAGTCGATGTCGGTGTCGGTGCAGGGCACCGGCTCGAGTGTCGGCTCGGGTGTCGGCTCTGGTGTCGACGACGAAGGCGTCACGAGTTGCCGCTGCCCTGCATTTGCGCCGAGCTCAGGAGGCGAACGCCTGGCACAGCGTCGAAGCTGGCGGCGAGCATTGCCTTCGCCACCGTGCCGGCCTGGATCGGCCGCACGCTCCTGGGCACCAGGCCCATGAACGGCCCGAGCAGGCGCGTGGCCCAGACCTCGCCGGCGCGCACCGGCTGGCCGAGCGCGGCGCGGTCACCGACCAGCAACGAGGGCTGCGCAAGCACGACCGAGCCATAGCCCAGCGCGCCGACGGCGGCTTGCATGTCGCCCTTCACGCGGTTGTAGAAGACGCGTGA
>CANJKD010000349.1 GCA_947474415.1 Burkholderiales bacterium
AGTAGACGAAGCCTTTGTGCTGCGAAGCCACCGCCGCGCCCTTCAGCGGCGCGGCCTGCGCGGTCCAGCGCACGATGGCCTGCTGCCAGCGCTGCGCGAAATCGGCCTGGGCGCGTGCGTACTCGGCGGCATGGGCAGGGTCGACCTGCTGCAGCCGCTTGCCGAGCGCGGCGGCCACCAGCGCAATGTTGCGCGGGTCGGTCTGGATGTGCGGGTTGCCGGCGGCGTGCACGTCACCTTGCGCGCGGTCGAGCTGGCCCGGCACGTCGAGCTTGCGTACGAAGTCGGCCGCTGCAAAGTTGCCGGGCTGGCCGGCCTGCACCCGGGCGTTGCCCGACTGCTGCAACAGCACCGGGAGCCAGCCGATCTCCAGCTCGGCACCGGTGCAGACGACGAGGTCGGCATTGCGGGCGCGGGCAATCAGGCTCGGCTTGGCCTGGATCTGGTGCGGGTCTTGAAGCGCGCTGGTGGCGACCGACACGTCCACCAGAGTGCCACCTAACTCCTGCGTTAGCGCGCCCCACTCGGGTTCGCAGGCGAAGACGCGCAACGCGGCGTGCGCGGGCACGGCCATCAGCAGCGCGAGAATGATCCCAGCGGGCAGCGCCAGCAGGGCGTGAAGGGTCTTGCGATTCATCATCGAGGCTCCTTGCGAGTCGATCCGCGATCAGTAGCTGTGCGCGCCGTGCGCGCCCAGGCTCATCTGGTATTGCAGGAACAGCTGGTAGTCCGCGCTGCCCTGGCGCGAACGGTCTTGCGCGAACTGCAGGCGCACGCGCGAGAACTCGCTGGGGTTGAAGTCGAGCATCAGCGTGTTCTTGCCCGGCCGGTAGCCGCTGTCCGCGAACGCGGCGGCGTTCAGGCCGTAGTCGGGCGTGCCGGCATTGAGCCGCTCGGTGCGCAGGCCGACACGCCATTGCGGCAGGAACTGGTACACGCCTTGCAGGTACCAGCCCGATTGCGTGGCGCGGTAGGCGCCGGTGCGGTCGGCCTTTGTAACGTCATAGACCAGATCGCCGCTGCGTGTACTGCGCAGGTACTCGCCCTGCAGCTTGAAGCTGGTGCGCGTGGCGTTGCCGTTCGGGGCCCACTTCCAGACCGCATCCACGGCCCAGACGCGGGTGTTGCCGCTGAAGGCGTTGGTCACCACGTCGCCGGCAGCGTTGGTCGCGAGCAGGTCCTGGTCGGTCGCCTTCGCACTCAGCACCGACACGCCGGTGCGCCAGGTATTGCTGCTGCCGATGTCACCGCCGGTGTGGACCGACAACGCGGCCATGCCGGCACCGTTGCGGCCGGTGTCGGTGCCGGGAAAGCTGCGGCCCCGGCCGAGTTCGGCGCCGAGTTCGATGTACTGGTCGGTCGGGGCCAGCCACTTCAGCTGCACGCCGTCGTCGCCGTACTGCGTGCCGAGCATGGCCTGGTAGGCAAGCGGGTTGTCGACGAAATCCCAGGTGTGGGCATGCTGCGCGTTCAGGTAGCCGATGGCGGAAAAGAACCGGCCGGCCCTCAACGACAGGCCGTTGCCGAGCGCGGTGGTCTGGATGAAGGCCTCTTCGACCGAGACGGTGTTGTCCGGGTGCAAAGAAATGTTTGCGGCGCCACGCAGCCACGGGTCGATGCTGGCGGCGAAGCCGAGCTCCGACTCGGTCAGGCTCAGGCCGCGCGCGCCGGGGCCGGCCTCGGCGCCGGGTGGCAATTGAAAGCCGGTGATGGCGTAGTTCGCCGTGTCTTTCGAGGTGCGCGTGTAGAGCCCGGACAGGATCAGCGACATGGCGGGGTTGAAGGCGTTGGCGCCGCCGGCCGACGACGCGGCTGCAGGCGCCAGTGAAGGGCTGGCATCAGGCAGCGCCGCCACGGTGACGGGTGCGACGGGTGCGACGGGTGCGACGGGTGCCACAGCCACAGCAGCGGCCGGGACCGCCGCTGCGGCGTTGTGGGTGGCAGCCGCTGCTTCGGCGATCTTCACACGCTCTTCCAGCGCCTGCAGGCGCACCTCGTAGGCCGTGCGCATCGCCTCGATCTCCTGCCGCAGCGCGGTCAGTTCGGAGGGGCTGGTGGAAGGCGGTGACGTCCGTGACGGCGCTGCGGCCAGCGCGCCGAATGGCACGGCCAGGGCGAGCGCGAGGCTCGCCGGAAGAATCGGGGTCATGGGTTCTCGCTCCAGGCAAGGACGTTGAATTGCGCCCGTCCGCAAGGCTTGCGGGGCGGGCGCCACGGGCAACAGTCAGTGCGGGGCGGTGGGTGGTGCGCGGCTCAGGTAGGCCAGCACCGCCAGCGCGAGCCAGACGCTGGCGAAGGCCGCCTGCGGTGCCTGGTGGCGCAGCGCAGGGATCGGAAGGAAGGCCGGTGCGATGGGCAGCGCGCCGCCCGCAACGGCGGCAGCGGTGAGGCAAAGGCCGCAATGCGAGAGGTGCGGCGCCTGCTTGCCATTCGGCTCGCTGCGGGTCTCGCCTCGGGCCTCGCGCCCGGTGTGCGAGAGCGCGTGCCAGTTCGCCGCCGCCTGCGCCATCGGCAGCAGCAGCGCGAGCCACAGCAGCCAGCTGAAGCGGCGCGGGGTCGGTGAGCGGGGGCGAAGGGCAGGCATGGCGAGCGGGGCGATCTTAGCCCGCCGCAGCGGCCCGCATCAGGACTCGAATTTCACCCGGGTCGTGAACATCCTGCCGTGCTGCCCATGGGTCGAACCGACGCCGTACGCGGCTTGCCAAGCCAGCGACTGCCTGCCCGCCGGCAACGTGCCGAACAAGGCCGGCCCGGGTCGGTGCGATTGCGCGTCGCGTGCCGACCACTGGTCCCGGGGGCCGAGTTCACCGAAGCCCTGGGCGCCAAAGTGCAGCCATGGCCGCCAGCGCTGCCGCAGCTGCCCGGCTCTTCGCCCTGAACCTGCTTCAGTCTTCCTTGCCGTCGAAGCCCAGCGCCTGCCTCGCCGTGCGCATTGCATGGCGCTGCTTGAAGCGCGCGCCGAAGAGCCGGTTCACCGCCGCTCGCAAGGCTTGCGCCGTGGCACCAGGCACGCCGAGCCCGATCTCGTCGCGCACGGCGGTCCAGCTCTTGAGCAAGTGGGCCGGGTAGAGGTGCTCGGCCAGGCCATGGTCCAGCACATGGGCGATGCACTGCGCATCGAACGCGGCGTCGTCGGACACGGCCCAACGCTGTAAAGCGGCCTGTGCCAATGCGGGGTCCCTCAGGTACGCGCTGTTGCGGCCGACGAACATCGCCAACTGCAGCAGGCCTGGCGGCCACAACCCCGGGCGCGGCGCTGCAGTGCACCCGCACCGCCTGGCCGAAGGTGATGGCGTGGGTGAAGTCGAGCCAACCGACGTTGTCGGTCGCCCGGTTGTCGGCACGGCGATCCAAGCTTTCATCGAAGCGCAGCAGGTGCAGCGCGGCGGCTTCCATCAACGCGTGGTGGATGCACAGCGGCGCAGTGCTTGCGGCCGCTGCGACGACGGCGGCAAACGTGGCGCGCACGCTGTGGCCGGCGAATGCCGACGGGCCCAACTCAGCCGCATCCGCCGGGTCCGCAGCCGCCTCGACCGGTGGCGTGGCCGGCCAGGCCGACAGCGCCGGCCCGTAGGCGCGGAACTCGGGCAGCAGGTCTTCACGCGTCGCGAACACCAGGCTGCGCAACCAGGCCAGCAGCAGCGGACGCAGGGCTTGCGGCCCGAGCCGTTCGATGAGACCGCGCGGCTGCATGAGGTAGATCAACGCGTGGCCGAAGTCGTTGAAGTCCGCCAGCGCGGCACGCCGCATAGTGGGCTCCAACTCGGCGGACGGCAGGCCGCGCCGTGTCTCGTCGTTCAGCAGCGCAGCGTTCAGCAGCGCATCGTTCAGAAGAGAGACCGCCAGCGGCTCGTCTTGCGCCTCGACCGCCGCTTCGAATTCGGCCGCGTTCCAGGCCCGGTGTCCGGCACTGAAAGCAAACACCGGTTCGCGCAGCGTGTCGTGCGCGATGTGGCCGAAAACCTCGGCCGCGCAGGCCAGGCGCTGCGCTTCATCGCGGAGTGAATCGCGCAGCCGCAACCAGGCCTCTCGGCCGCTCCATAGGCGTGC
>CANJKD010000350.1 GCA_947474415.1 Burkholderiales bacterium
AGGGCTCCAGCGAGGCAATCTGCGCCTTGGCTTCGAGTTCGATTTTTTCCTTCGCATTGAGCTCGTCTTTCGGCGCGATCAGGATCACGTTGCCCGACTTGCGCAGCCCGAGGCCCTTGGCCTGGAGGATGATGTCGAGCGCCTGATCCCAGGGCACGTCTTTGAGCCGCAGCGTGACGTTGCCCGTCACGGTGTCACTCGTGACGACGTTGAAATTGGTGAAGTCGGCGATCACCTGCAACAGCGCACGGACCTCGATGTTCTGGAAGTTCAACGACAACTTTTCGCCCGCATAGCCGGCGCCTTGGGTGAGCTTGTTGGGGTCTATCTTTTGCGGCCGGACTTCAAGTACGAACTGGTTGTCGCTCTGGTAGGCGCTGTGCTCCCAGTTCCCGCGCGGCTCGACCACCATGCGCACGCGGTCGCCGTTCTGCGTGGTGACGATGGATTGCACCGGTGTTCCGAAATCGGTGACGTCGAGGCGGCGGCGCAGATTCGCCGGCACGGTGGAACGCAGGAAGTCAACCACCAGCGTCTGGCCTTGCTGGCGGATATCGACGCCAACCTGGGTATTCGCCAGATCGACGACCACGCGGCCGACGCCGTCGTTGCCGCGCCGGAAGTCGATGCCCTTCAATGCCAGCGGGTTGCTGTTCAGGCTTTCGGCAAAGCGGATCGGTTGCCCAGGCTCCACCGCCGCCGCCGCCGGCGCAGCTGCGGAGGTGGTGGCAACCGCAGCCGGAACCGCTTCGCCGTCGATCACCACGAGCAGCGCCTTGCCCTGAATTTCGGCACGGTAATTCGCCGCCTTTTTGAGCGTCAACACCAGGCGCGTTCGCTCGCCCGACTGGGCCACGTTCACCGATCTCAGGTTGCCCTGGTTGATCTCGACGCTCGACTTGCCCATTGCGTTACTCACGTTGGGCAGGTCGATGGCGATGCGCGGCGGGGTTTGCACCGAAAAGCCCGCCGGCACCGCCGTGAGCGCTTCGCTCAGTTCAATGCGCAACACCTCGGTGCCGGCTTGCTGGCTGCTGCTGATGGCCTGAATCGCATTTTGCGCAATCGCTGCCCCGCTCGTGCCGAGGAAGAACGCGAGCGCCAAGGCACGGGAGTGCCACTTGCTGACCATCTGAGTCTCCTGATTTCTCTTCATCGCGCCTTCTCCTGAAGCTGGAGGGCGCTGGTGCGCTCGATCCATTCACCCGCCGCATCCTGGACAATTTCCCTTAAGGAAACATCGGTCTCGGAGATCTTCGCGATCTTCCCGTAGTTCTGCCCAAGGTAGTCGCCCAGCTTCACCTGGTACAGCAGGTTATCGACACGCAGCAGCGCATAGGTACGCCCGCCTTTGACCACGCTGCCCACCATTGACATGCTGTCGAGCGGGTAGGCCTCGAGCGGTTCTTTGCGGCGGTTGATCTCGACAGCCAGCAGCGAATTGGGCTGACGCGCTTCCTGCTTCAGCGCCACCGTGAGCTTCTGGTTACTGAAAGGCTCCACACCGACCAACGATGCATAGGCCTGCGGGTTGAACTTCTTGGGCTTTGACAACGGCTGCACGTTCGGTTTGACTTCGCGCTTTTGTTGTTCGATCCACTGCGACAGTTCACCTTGCTCTTCGCCACAACCGGCCAGGCAAAGTGGCAACGCGACGGCAACCGCAATCAGCTGGCAATACGCAGATGCGGCACTCATTTCTTGGCCCCAGGCTTGGCTTTGGCAGAGTTCTTGCGGATCTCGTCGAGCTCGTTGCTGTCAAGGTACCGGTAGGTTCTTGCAGTGGCCTCCATGGCCAGCGTTCCCGAGGTGTCGCGCGGCGATACGGAGATATTCAGGTTGTGCAAGGTCACGATTCGAGACAGGTTGGCGATGTCTCCGGCAAAGGCGCCGATGTCGTGATAGCGCCCGGACACCCGGATCGATATGGGCAGTTCGGCGTAGTAATCCTTGACTTGCACCTGCCCCGGCCGGAACAGTTCGAACTGCAAACCGCGGCCGAGCCCGGCCTGGTTGATGTCGGACAACAAGGCATCCATTTCGGCCTTGCCTGGCAACTGCTTTTCGAGTTGCGTCACGTACTCTTCGACCTGCAGCTTCTGCTTGCGCAACTCGGCCAGATTGACAGCCTGCCCCAGCTTGGCACGGTAGTCCTGTTTCAGTGCCGGCTCTTTGGCGCGCTCGGCATCGAGATCATCGTGCGCTGCAGACAGCAGCATGAACCAACCGAGTGTCACCATGACGATGCCAACGGCAACCCAGGTGATGATCTTGGGCAGCAGGGGCCACTGGCCAGGCTCGTTCGGATTCAGGCTGCGGAACTGCGATACCGCCCCCTCAAACACGGAATTCAGGTCGACATTGATCGATTTGGATGGGGTCGCCATGTAGGCCTCAAGCCTTCTTCGGTGGGGCTGCGACCGTCGCGCCACTTGCCGGCCGTGCCGGTGCCGGTGCCGGCGCTTCGGCAGAGACGGCCGGAACGTCTTGCGGCCGCTTCACCGTGACGCGCACTGAAAAATCAAACAGACGCTTCTGCTCGCGATTGGCCCCGACGACGGTCGTGGCCTTGCTCTCGACCAACTCAGGCTTGACGAGCCACTCGGAGTTGTAGGCGGTGTTGCGAAGGAACTCTGAAACGCGTTCCTGTGTCTGCGCAATGCCGACGATGCTGAGCACCTGACCGTCTTGCTTGACAGCGGTGAAGTACATGCCTTCGGGCGTTTGCTTGACCAATTCATTGAGCAGATGAACGGGCAGGTTGCGATCAATCTGCAGATCTTCGACCGCCTTCTGGCGCGCGGTGAGCGAGGCGATCTCGGCCTTCAAGGTCGCAATGTCCCTGATCTCGTTTTCGAGCTTCGATATCTCGACGGAAAGGAACTTGTTGCGGTCTTGCTGCGCGGCCGTGAGTTGCTGTACCACCCCATACCAGACACCGACCACAGCCAGACCCGCCGCCGCCGCCAACCCCAAGCCCGCAAAGAAAGCAATCTTGCGGCGCTTGCGCTTTTGCTCGCGGTGCGGGAGCAGGTTGATCAGGATCACTGCACGAACCTCCGCATCGCCAACCCGCAAGCTGTGAGGTATGACGGCGCCTCGCGGCGGAGCTTGCTCTCGCGCACCGCTGAACCAAGTTTCATGTTCTCGAACGGGTTGACCACCATCGAAGCAAAGCCGGTCAGTTCAGTCACGCGGTCTTTCAGGCCCGGCAACGTCGCCGTTCCCCCGGCGAGCATCACGTAGTGAACCTTGTGGTGCGGCGTGCTGGTGAAAAAGTACTGCAACGCACGTCCGATTTCCTGGGACAGGCTGTCGACGAATGGCACGAGCAGCGACGTCTCGTAGTCGTCGGGCAACTCGCCCGCCAGTTTCTTCAACTCGGCCTCTTCGTAAGAGAACCCGTACTGGCGCGAGATGAGCTGTGTGAGCTGGGAACCGCCGAAGGCCTGGTCCCGGTCATAGAGCATTTCTTCGTCGCGCAGGACCTTCAGGCTGGTGGTGTCGGCACCAATCTCGAACAGCGCCACGAGGGCATCTTTACCCTCATTGGGAAGTGCGGCAATGACCCGACTCATCGCGAGCCGCGACGCGTGGGACTCGATGTCGAGGATGGCTGGCTTCAGCCCCGCCGCCTCGGCAAGACCCTGACGGTCCTGGACGCGGTCGCGGCGGGATGCGGCGATCAACACCTCGACATCTCCGACAGAGGTGGAGCTCGGGCCGATCACGCAAAAGTCGAGGCTGACTTCGTCGAGCGAAAAGGGGATGTACTGGTTCGCCTCGGTCTCGACCTGCAGTTCGAGCTCTTCCTCGCGCAGGCCAGCCGGAAGCATGATCTTTTTCGTGATGACCGCAGACTGTGGCATGGCCATCACGACATGGCGGGTCTTGGTGCCACTGCGAACCACAACCCGCTTGACTGCCTCGGCCACCTCGTCGAATTTCTCGATTTGGCCATCGGCGATCCAGCCTTTTTCAAAGCTCTCGACGCCGAAACATTCCAATACATATTCGCCGGTGGCCGTCTGGCCCAGCTC
>CANJKD010000351.1 GCA_947474415.1 Burkholderiales bacterium
GCCGTACAGCGCGTCCACCAGCACCTGGTAGCGTTCGCCGATGAAGCCGCGCCGCACCTTGCGCGTGCGCGTCAGTTCGCCGTCGTCGGCGTCGAGTTCCTTGTGCAGGATCAGGAACCGGCTGATCTGGCTGCCGGCCAGCATGGCGTCGGCGGCGAGGTCGGCGTTGACCTTCTCGACGCAGTCGCGCAGCAGTTCCAGCACCTCGGGCTTGGCCGCCAGATCGGCGTAGCCGGCGTACGGCAGGTTGCGTTTCTCGGCCCAGTTGCCGACCGCTTCCATGTCGATGTTGACGAACGCACAGACCTTCTCGCGCTTGTCGCCGAAGGCCACCGCCTCTTTGATGAACGGGAAGAACTTCAGCTTGTTCTCCACATATTTGGGCGCGAACATCGCGGTGTCGAACGGGCCACCCACGATGCGGCCCACGTCCTTCGCGCGGTCGATGATCTTCAGGTGGCCGGATGGATCCAGGAAGCCGGCGTCACCGGTGTGGTACCAGCCGTCGGCGGTCAGCACCTCGGCCGTGGCGGCCGGGTTCTTGTAGTACTCCTTCAGCAGGCCGGGTGACTTGACCATGATCTCGCCGCTGTCGGCCAGGCGGATCTGCACGCCGGCAATCGGCACGCCCACCGTGTCGGCACGCGCTTCGTGGTCGGGCTGCAGGCAGACGAACACGGCGGTTTCGGTCGAGCCGTAGAGCTGCTTCAGGTTGATGCCGATCGAGCGGTAGAAGGTGAACAGGTCAGGGCCGATGGCTTCACCGGCGGTGTAGGCCACGCGCACGCGGCTGAAGCCCATCGTGTTGCGCAGCGGGCCGTAGATGAACAGCGTGCCCAGCGCGTAGCGCGCCTTGTCGATGCGCGACACCGGCTTGCCGTCCATCAGCGCCGGGCCGATGCGCCGTGCCAGCGCCATGGCGTGCTGGAACAGCCACTTCTTCAACCAGCCCGCGTCTTCCATGCGGATCATCACGGTGGTGAGCAGGGCTTCGAAGACCCGTGGCGGCGCGAAGTAGTACGTCGGCCCGATCTCGTTCAGGTCGATGGCCACGGTTCTGGCCGATTCGGGACAGTTCACCACATAGCCACACACCAGCCACTGCGCATACGAGAAGATGTTCTGGCCGATCCAGGCCGGCGGCAGATAGGCCAGTACTTCCTCGGCGACCGTGAGCTTGTCGAAGGCTGCACCGGCCTGCGCACGGTCGATCAGCGTGCGGTGGGTGTGCACCACGCCCTTCGGGTTGCCCGTGGTGCCCGAGGTGAAGAACATCGCGGCCACGTCGTCGGGCTGGAGTTGCTTCACCTGTGCATCGAAGAACTGCGGCTGCTGCGCGTTGAAGGCCCGGCCGGTTTCGATCAACGCATCGAGCGCGGCCAGGCCCGGTTCATCGTAGTTGCGCAGGCCGCGCGCTTCGTCGTACCAGATGCGCGCCATGGCCGGGCAATCGGTTGGCAACATCGCGCGCAGCTCGATCATCTTGTCGACCTGCTCCTGGTCTTCGACGATCGCAAAGGTGATTTCCGCATTCGTGATCGGGAACACGAACTCGGCCGCCGCAGCGTCCTGGTACAGCGGCACCGGCACCGCGCCGAGCGCCTGTGCCGCCAGCATCGAGGCATACAGCCGCGGCCGGTTCTCGCCCACCACCACGATGTGGTCACCGCGCTTCAGTCCGGCCTGCGCCAGGCCGCAGGCCAGTTCGCGCACCAGCGTGGCGAGGGCGGCCCAGGTCAGCGTCTGCCAGATGCCGAACTCCTTCTCGCGCATCGCTGGCGCACCCGGCCGCAACGCCGCGTGGTCCAGCATCAGGCGGGGGAAGGTGGTTTGCAGCAAGGAAGTCTCCGGGGTCTTGCAGGGCGCCCACGAGGGGTGATCGTTCAACCGTGAATGTAGAAACAAGTTTGACGCCATGTTGTCGTTCTGACGACAATCCTAGGGACACTCCCCTCCGGTGTTTCCCTTGTCCGACTTCCCGCCCTGTGCATCTAACGCTGCGCCTGCGCCTGCGCCCGCCGCATCGTTGTTTCAGCGCGCCCGACTTCCGACCTTGGCCGAACTGGCCGGCATCCCCTGGCTGCACGGGCTCGATGCAAACGAGCGCGCGGTGGCCGTCGATGACCTGAAGGTCGTCAGCGTCGCCACCGGCGAGTTGCTGTGCCGCGTGGGCCGCCCCGCCACCTTCTGGTTCGGCGTGATCGACGGCCTGCTGAAGATGAGCAACGACACCGCGCTGGGCATCCCCATCACGTTCACCGGCGTGCCGCCCGGTGGCTGGTTCGGCGAGGGCACCGTGATCAAGCGCGAGGCCTACCGCTACAACATCCAGGCGCTGCGCAAGAGCGTGGTCGCGGGGATCGGCGTCGAGACATTTCACTGGCTCGTCGACCGCAGCATTCCGTTCAACCGCTTCATCACCCAGCAGCTCAACGAGCGGCTCGGCCAGTTCATCGCCGCGCGCGAGATTGACCGCATGGGCGACCCCGACGCCCGCGTCGCGCGCGGCCTGGCCGCGCTGTTCCACCCGCTGCTGTACCCCGGCGTGGGTTCGCTGCTGCGCATCACGCAGCAGGAGCTGGGCTACCTGGTCGGGCTGTCGCGGCAGCGCGTCAACGAGGCCTTGCAGGCGCTGCAAGACCAGGCGCTGATACGGATCGAATACGGCGGCGTGCGCGTGCTCGACCTCGACGGCCTGCGCCGCCACATGCAGCGCGTGGCACGCGGTGGCTGAGGCGGCTGCCCGGACACCGGTGCCGGCGCCGTTGCAGGTGTGGGCACGCATCGCCGAGCGTTCATGGCGCCTCCGTCTGCGCCTGTCTGGTTCGAACCACCTGCAGCCGCAGGCCGTGCCCGGCCCGCGCGTCGGCCGTGGCCGATGCGCTCGGTGCCAACCGGCTCGACTGGCGCGTCGTCGCCTTCGCTAACCGCGTCCGGGTGCCCGGGGAACTGCCCAGCATCTCGCGGCCCGTCCGTGCGATGGCCGCCGTGGCCGACCAGTGCGAGCCGCGACGGCGCTCGATTTTCCGGAGCGCCGGAACGCCGGAACGCCGGGAAGTTCTAGCGACTCGCATCAAGCTGGGCAAAACGGGCAGGTCAGCATTCCCGCAAGGCGTGTTGCGTCAACTCGGCATCGCATCCGACGCCACCCGGCTGGTCGAAGTGACCGAAGCCGGCGCCGTTGTGCTGCGCCAGGTCAGCGTGCAGCCGGTCGCCGCCTACAGCGACGAACCGCTCGCCGAGTTCGCACCTGAGAACACCGTGGCGCGCGCACAGACGACCCGGGCCAAGCCCCTTGCTGACCGGTTTCAATCCTGGTCACCCAGGCCTCGCAAGCGTGGGCCGCGCTGGCCACCGCGATCCATTGCGCAGCCGATGTCTTTGTGACCGGCGATGTGTGCCACTTGTGCCACCGCAGGGCCAGACCGTCTTCGGCGTTCGCGTGTCCGGCCTGCGCGCCGCCGGCGAGGCGGTGGCCGCTCGCCGCCGGCCCGAAGGAGAGCGTCTGCGCGTGGTGCTGCCTGCCGTCATGAATGCCAGCAACCGCGTCATCGTCGGGCTCGACATGCCCACCGAAGCGCAGGCCTGGGTCATCGTTGAAGCCCTTGGCAACCCCGCGTAGCACGACAAGATCGGCCTGCCACGGCTCTGCGCCGCCAGCCCGGCGCGGGCCGGCGTTGAAGGTGCTGGCGCTCACGGGGATCACCAGCCGGCGCGGCGCCGACTGGCGTGAAATAGGGATTGACGCCGGCACCGATGCGCACCGGCGGCGCCTGGCTCACCTCGCGCAAGCGGCAGACCGCGGCGCGCCATTCGCAGCAGCGTGCCGCGACGTCGGCACGGGCGCCAGCGATCCTCACTTCTGCTGATGGCCCATGTTGCCCTGACACGGCCTTGTGGTGAAATGCCGGCAGGCTGCGAAAACTGCGCCTTGTGCGCGGGACGGCGCACAATACGACGGGCCGCGATTAGCAACACCAGCGACACCAGCGACACACCCCAGACGATGAGTGACATCCGAGCCCTGCTCCTGACCGAC
>CANJKD010000352.1 GCA_947474415.1 Burkholderiales bacterium
CAGAAGGTCACAGCGCTGGACCGCGTCGGCATCTATGTGCCGGGCGGCAAGGCGACGTACCCGTCGAGCGTGCTGATGAACGCGCTGCCGGCCAAGGTGGCGGGCGTTGGCGAGATCGTCATGGTGGTGCCGACGCCGGCTCGCCGGGATGGCTCGCCCGAAGGCTCGCGCGGCGAGCGCAACCTGCTGGTGCTGGCCGCCGCCGCCATTGCCGGCGTCGATCGCGCCTTCACGATCGGCGGCGCCCAGGCGGTGGCGGCGCTCGCGTATGGCACGGCCACGATCCCGGCGGTGTACAAGATCACCGGCCCCGGCAATGCCTATGTGGCATGTGCCAAGCGGCGCGTGTTCGGCACCGTCGGCATCGACATGATTGCCGGGCCGAGCGAGATCCTGGTGCTGGCCGACGGCAGCACCCCGCCCGACTGGGTCGCAATGGACTTGTTCAGCCAGGCCGAGCACGACGAACTGGCACAAAGCATTCTGCTGTGCCCGGACGCCGCTTACATCGCGCAAGTGAAGGCAGCGATTGATCGCTTGCTGCCCGGGATGCCGCGGCGGGGCGTGATTCGCGCTTCGCTTGAAGGCCGTGGCGCGCTGATCCACACGCGCAGCATGGAAGAAGCCTGCGAGATCAGCAACCGCATCGCGCCCGAGCACCTCGAAGTCAGCTCGCGCGACCCGCACCGCTGGGAGCCGCTGCTGCGCCATGCCGGCGCCATCTTCCTTGGTGCTTTCACGAGCGAAAGCCTGGGCGACTACTGCGCCGGGCCAAACCACGTTCTGCCCACCTCGGGCACGGCACGCTTCTCGTCGCCGCTGGGCGTGTACGACTTCCAGAAGCGCAGCAGCTTGATCGAAGTCAGCGAAGCCGGCGCGCAAACGCTCGGCCCGATCGCGGCCGAATTGGCCTATGGCGAAGGGCTGCAAGCGCATGCGCGTGCGGCGGAAATGCGGTTGAACGGCGGCAAGAAGGGCGGCATGTGACGACGAATCTGGCGACTCTGGACCAGCGGTTGAAGAAGGTGATCCGCCAGGACGTGCAATCCATGCATGGCTACGCGATCCAGCCCAGTGCGGGGTTGATCAAGCTCGACGCGATGGAGAACCCGTTTCGCTTGCCCGTGGCACTGCAACGCGAACTGGGCGAGCGCCTCGGCCGCGTCGCGATCAACCGGTATCCGTCGGCCTGTGTGGCCGATGTGATTGCCGCGTTGTCGGCGTACGTGAAGCTGCCGGCTGGCTGCAAGATGATGTTGGGCAACGGGTCGGATGAGCTGATCGCGCTGCTGGCGCTGGCTTGCGACATTCCCGGTGCGAGCATCCTCGCGCCGCTGCCCGGCTTCGTGATGTACGAGATGTCGGCCAAGCTGCAAGGCCTGAAGTTCATCGGCGTGCCCTTAAGCGCCGAGTTCGAGCTCGATGAAGCCGCGATGCTGGCAGCGATCGAAACCCATCACCCCGCGATCACCTACCTGGCGTACCCGAACAACCCGACCGCGAACCTGTTCGATGCAGCGGCGGTCGAGCGCATCGTCGCGGCCGTCGGCAGACAAGACGGCCTGGTCGTGTTCGATGAGGCCTACCAGCCGTTCTCGTCGGGCAGTTGGATGGGCCGTGTGGGTGGCGTTGAAACAGCACACGAACACGTGCTGGTGATGCGTACGCTCAGCAAGTTCGGTCTGGCCGGCGTGCGGCTGGGCTACATGGTAGGTGCGGCGGCCTTGATCGACGAAGTGGACAAGGTGCGCCCGCCCTACAACATCAGCGCGCTGAACGCCGAGGCGACGCTGTTTGCGCTCGACCATGCGGCCGAGTTCGCGGCCCAGGCCGAGGTGTTGCGCGGCCAGCGTGCCGAACTGATGCAGGCCCTGCTGGGGCTGCCCGGTGTCCAGCCCTTCCCGAGCGAGGCCAACATGATCCTGGTGCGTGTGCCCGACTCGAAGCGCTGCTTCGAAGGCATGAAGGCACGCGGCGTGCTTGTCAAGAACATCGCCGGCCTGCACCCTCTGCTGGCCAATTGCCTGCGCCTGACGGTGGGCGCGCCAGACGAAAATGTGCAAATGATCGACGCATTGAAAGCCAGCCTGTGAGCACCACTGAACCGAAACCGCTACTGATCGCGCTACGCCGCGCCGACATCACGCGGAATACTGCCGAGACGCAGATTCGCGTCCAGTTGACCCTCGACGGCAGTGGCATCTCGAAATTCGCCACTGGCATCGGCTTCTTCGACCACATGCTCGACCAGATCGCCCGCCACGGCCTGTTCGACATCGACATCGACGCGAAGGGTGACCTGCACATCGACGGCCACCACACGGTCGAGGACGTCGGCATCACGCTCGGCCAGGCGATGGCCCAGGCGGTTGGCGACAAGCGCGGCCTGCGCCGCTATGGCCACGCTTACGTGCCGCTCGACGAAGCGCTGTCGCGCGTTGTGATCGACTTCTCCGGCCGGCCGGGGCTGCACATGCGCGTCGACTTCAAGAGCGGCATGATCGGCGCGCTCGACACCCAACTCGTCTATGAGTTCTTCCAGGGCTTCTCGAACCATGCGGGCGTGAGCCTGCACATCGACAACCTGTTTGGTGACAACGCCCACCACCAGTGCGAGACGATCTTCAAGGCCTTCGCCCGGGCTTTGCGCATGGCATTGGAAATCGATCCACGCGCCGCGGGCGTGATCCCGTCGACCAAAGGGTCACTGTGACGCAGGCCGCCACGCCGGCCCGTCCCAAGCAAGGCCCGACGATGGGACACGTTGTGGTCCCCTCGTTACCACGGGAGGGTCACTTGCCGTACCCGGCGAGCGGGATGTCGTCATGAAGACCGTCGCGGTTGTCGACTACGGCATGGGCAACTTGCGTTCGGTGTCGCAGGCGGTGATGCATGTCGCGCGCGGTTCGGGGGTCGAGGTGATCGTCAGCGCCAAGCCCGAAGACGTGTTCGCCGCGGACCGCGTCGTGCTGCCGGGCCAGGGCGCCATGCCCGACTGCATGCGCGAATTGCGTGACTCTGGTTTGCAAAAAGCCGTGCTGCACGCTGCCGCTAACAAGCCATTGATCGGTGTGTGCGTGGGCATGCAGATGCTGCTGTCGCGCAGCGAAGAAGGCCCGCCGGTGGTCGGAACTGCGGGCCTGGGGCTGATCGAAGGCGAGGTGATCCGCTTCCAGCTCGAAGGCCGGATCCAACCCGACGGCAGCCGCTACAAGGTGCCACAGATGGGCTGGAACCGCGTCGTCCAAACGCGCCCGCATGCGCTGTGGCAGGATGTGCCTGACGCGGCTTACTTCTATTTCGTGCACAGTTTCTACGCCCGCCCGTCTGACCCGCACCACAGTGCGGGCGAGACCGACTACGGAAGCCGCTTTACCTCAGCGCTGGCGCGCGATAACATTTTCGCGACCCAGTTCCACCCCGAGAAGAGCGCCGAGCACGGCTTGACGCTGTACCGCAACTTCCTTCATTGGAATCCTTGAGTGTTTACCGGCCATGCTGCTGATCCCCGCCATCGACCTGAAAGACGGTCACTGCGTCCGCCTCAAACAAGGCGATATGAACGACTCCACCACCTTCGGCGAGGACCCGGCCTTGATGGCCCGGCGCTGGGTCGATGCGGGCGCGCGGCGCCTGCACCTGGTGGACTTGAATGGGGCGTTCGCCGGTAAGCCCGTCAACGAGGCGGCCATCAAGGCGATCCTGGCAGAGGTCGGCGATGAGATCCCGGTGCAGCTCGGTGGTGGTATCCGCGACCTCGACACCATCGAGCGCTACCTCGACGACGGCCTGAGCTACATCATCATCGGCACGGCGGCGGTGAAGAACCCTGGCTTCCTGCGCGACGCATGTTCGGCCTTCGGCGGCCACATCATCGTCGGCCTTGACGCGAAAAACGGCAAAGTCGCCACCGATGGCTGGAGCAAGCTCACCGGCCACGAAGTCATCGACCTGGCGAAGAAGTTCCAGGACTACGGCGTCGAAGGTGTGATCTACACCGACATCGGCCGCGACGGCATGCTCAGCGGCATCAAC
>CANJKD010000353.1 GCA_947474415.1 Burkholderiales bacterium
CAGATGATGCTGACGCAGATCGATGACATCGGTGTGTCCGGCATCTCGGGCGTGGAGTGGGACGCTGTCGAACTGCCGAGCCAGTTCATGGAGAACTTCTGTTGGGAATGGGAGGTGCTGGAGCAACTCACGGCCCACGTCGACACCGGCGCACCGCTGCCGCGTGCCCTGTTCGACCGCATGCTCGCGGCGCGCAATTACCACAGCGGCCTGCAGACGCTTCGCCACGTCGAGTATTCGCTGATCGACATGCGGCTGCACATCGAGGCCACTGCGCCCGAGCGGGTGCAGGCGGTTGCGGACGAAGTGAGCCGCGAAGTGGCGGTGGTGGCGCCGCCCGCCTTCAGCCGGCCGCTGCACGTGTTTTCGCACATCTTCTCGGGCGGCTACGCGGCCGGCTACTACAGCTACCAATGGGCGGCGGTGCTCTCGGCCGATGCCTGGGGCGCCTTCGAAGAAGCCGCACAGTTCAACGGCGGTGTTCTCGACGTGGCCACCGGGCGGCGCTTCCGCGAGGCCATTCTTGAAACCGGCGGCAGCCGCAGCACGATGGACAGCTTCAAGGCCTTCCGCGGCCGCGAACCGCGCATCGACGCACTGCTGCGGCACCTCGGACTCAACGAGCCGGCCGCGCTTGCGCTTGCCGCAGCCGTCGCGGCTTGAGCGCTGCCAATTGCTGCTGTAAATTCCAGCATCCGCCGCCTCTCGCCTGGCAGCGCCCGGAGCTTCGATGAAATCAGACTTTGCCACGACCCGACTGATCGCCCTGCTCGGCCGGGCCACACCGGTGGCATTGATGCTGATGGCGGTCGCTTCACCGTGCCACGCGCAGTACAAGGTCGTCGGCCCGGATGGCAAGGTCACCTACACCGACCGGACGCCCGCCCCCAGCGACGGCAAGGTCACGTCGCTGTCCACGCGCGGTGGCGCCGCGGCCGGCGACGCCGCGCTGCCGCTGGAGTTGCGCCAGGCGGCTGCGCGCTACCCGGTCACGCTGTACGTCATGGCCGGCGCCTGCGACCCCTGCGAGTCGGCGCGCCAGTTGTTGCGCCAGCGCGGCATTCCGGTCAGCGAGAAACAGGTGCAGAGCCCGGAAGACAGCGAGGCGCTCGAACGACTGTCTGGCGGACGAGACGCCCCCACGCTGACCATCGGCTCTCAAACCCTGCGCGGCTTGGCGCCCGAAGTGTGGAATTCCTACCTCGACGCAGCGGGCTACCCACGCGAATCGCGCCTGCCCGCCAGCTACCAGTACCCGCCGGCCACACCCGTCACCGAACGCCGTGAGGCCAGCGCTGCCCGGCCGGCGCCCGCTCGCCCGGTGCCGCAGGCCGACCCCGACGCGGCAGCGGCACCGCGCACCCCGGCGAACGCCTCAGGCATCAAGTTCTGAGGCGGGCCGGCGCACACCGATGCGCCGCGCCTGAACGCTGCCCAGCGCCACTGCGGCGCCCATCACCCAGAACAACGAGGCAGCGCCGAACGCGGCCCCGGCCAGGCCGAACATCAGCGGCATCACGGCGCTCGAAAAATTGATCGTCATCGAACGCAGCGCAATGGCCTCGCCGTGGCGCTCGTGCGGCGTGAGCTGGTGCAGGGTGGTCATGATCATCGGCTGCACCGATCCCAGCGCCAGGCCCAGCAGCACCGCGCACACGCCCATCAGCCAGGCGGTGTGCACCAGGGGGTAGACCGCGAACACGGCGCCGGTGCAGAGCATCGCACCCACCAGCACCTGCGACTCGCTCAGGCGCTGAGCCAGCACCGGGATGGCCAGCCGCACCAGCGCAACCGCAGCCGCGAACAGGCCCAGCACCAGGCCGATGGCCGACGCGCTGAAGTTGCGTTCATGGCCGAGGATGGGCACGACAAAAGTGTGCACGTCCCAGCTCGCCGACAGCAGCCAGTTCACCAGCAGCAGGCGCCGCAGGCCGGGCGTGCGCAGCAGGCCCCAGGCACTGCGAGCGCGCTGGCCGGCCGGGCGCGCAGGGGGCAGTTCAGCTGGCACCTGATGCGCCCACCACAGGCCGAACAGCGGCAAGGCCAGCAGCACCGCAAAGGCGAGCCGAAAGCCGCCCGTGTCGATCAAGGTTCCCGCCAGCACCGGGCCGATCACGTTCGACACGGCCGGCGCGAGGCCCAGCCAGCTGAAGACGCGGCGCAGTTCGGTCGCGTCGCGGGCGCTGCGCCCGGCGCTGCGCTGGATCGCGATCAAGCCCAGGTTCGCGCCCGCGCCGGTAAGCATCGCCGCCAGGCAAAGTGACCAGAAACCAACCGCCGGCCACACCGTGGAAAGCAGCGCGAACACGCCACCGGTCATCGTGAGCGCCACCGCCACACGCAGCGGCCGGTGGTAGCCGTGGCGGTCGGCCAGCCGACCGGCATGCAAGGCCAGCACCACAGGCGCGGCCGCGAACAAGCCCATCAGCACGCCAACCGCCCAGGCCGAATGGTTCTGGCGCAGCATCTCCAAGGGCGCGGCCATGCGCACCCCGGCCATGCAGGAATGCAGGCATATCTGGCCGATGATGAGCGCGAGCAGGGTGCGCGAAGCGGCCGTCATCCGGCCCGAGGCGTCGTCCGCGTCAGGCATCCACAGGCGCCTCGTCGTCGGCTGCCGCTCCCGGTAGCAAGGCTTGGGTGCGGCTCTCCGACAGGCTCTCCACCGACTTCAGCTTGCGCGTCATCACGTTGGTGCGGGTCTGCGCATCGTCGATCGTGTCGGCTGCTTCCTTGAGCTTCTTGCGCGTCTTGGTGAGCACGTCGCCGAACTTTCCGAACTCGGTCTTGACGGCACCCAGAACCTCCCACACTTCGGCGCTGCGCTGCTCCAGCGCCAGCGTGCGAAAGCCCATCTGCAGGCTGGTCAGCGTGGCCAGCAAGGTGGTCGGGCCGGCGAGCGTGACGCGGTACTCGCGCTGCAATGCTTCCATCAACCCCGGGCGCCGCAAGGCCTCGGCGTACAGGCCTTCGGTGGGCACGAACAGGATCGCGAACTCGGTGGTGTGCGGCGGCGCCACGTACTTCTCGCGGATCGCCTTCGCCTCCAGCCGCAGGCGCTGTTCGATGGCGCGCGCGGCCACGTCGGCCTCGGGCTTGTCGGCCCGTTCCTGGGCGTCGAGCAGGCGCTCGTAGTCTTCGCGCGGGAACTTCGCGTCGATCGGCAGCCACAGCGGCAGGCCGTCTTCGCGCCTGCCGGGCAGCTTGATGGCAAAGTCGACGCGCGCATTGCTGCCTGGCACGGTCTCGACCTGGGCCCCATATTGCTCAGGCGTGAACACCTGTTCGAGCAGGCCGGCAAGTTGCACCTCGCCGAACATGCCACGCGTCTTCACGTTCGTCAGCACCCGGTTCAGCGAGCCCACATCTTTTGCCAGGCCCTGCATTTCACCGAGGCCGCGGTGCACCTGTTCGAGCCGGTCCGCGACCTGCTTGAAGCTCTCGCCGAGGCGCTGCTCCAGCGTCGCGTGCAGCTTCTCGTCGACCGTGGCGCGCATCTGTTCGAGCTTCTTCTCGTTGTCGGCCTGGATCGCCGTCAGCTTCTGCTCGACCGTAGCGCGCACCTCGGCCATGCGTTGGTCGTTCGACACCGAGAGCGCACGCAACTGGTCGATCAGCGTGTCCGAGAAGCGCTTCAGCGAGAGCGCCTGCTGCTCGCCGGCACGGTTCAAGGCGTCAACCTGGTATTGCTGCGTGGCGGCGAGCTGGGTGCGAAAGCTGTCGATCTGTTCGTTCTGGGTGCGTGCCACATCGCCTTGCTGCGTCAGCAGGCTTTGCTGGAACATCGACAGCGCCTGGGCCAGTTCCTGGCGCGTCAGGGCGGCACTGCGTGCCACCTCGTCGCGCAGTTCGCGCTCCAGGTGTTGCAGGGCCCGAGGATCGGCACGGCGCAGCGTGAGCCACAGGACGAGAAGCAGCAGGAGGACGAGAAGCGCGAGAAATATCCAGTCAAAAGGCATGCCCTGATTGTCTCAGGCCGTGACTTCGACCGGACCCCGCTCGAAGAGCTTCAACTCACCACCGCAGAGGCGC
>CANJKD010000354.1 GCA_947474415.1 Burkholderiales bacterium
CGCTCGCGATCAATGTCTTCATCCACGACTCCTCGAAGTTCGTGGAACAACATCATATCTAATCTATTGAACGCAAGTTGGTATGAGTACGGCCGAGATGATGCGGCGCGAAAGCGTCCCCGCCGTTGCGCCGAGTCAATTCGCGACCACTCGTCCGCGCCATCTGACGCTGACCGATTGACGCGCGTGCCGCGAACAGCGCCGCCAGAGGCCGGATCAATGCCGCGGCGCGCGCCCCTGCGCGTCCTCGATCTCGCGCACCGCCTGCATCGTCTTGAGCACACGATCGGGGGTAAGGCTGATGCTGTCGATGCCGAGCTCGACCAGGTAACGCGCGATCTCCAAATGGTCCGACGGGGCCTGGCCGCAGATGCCGCTATGTCGGCCATTGCGCTTGGCGCCTTCAACGGCGAGTTTGAGCATCTTCAACATGCCCGGATCCCGCTCGTCGAAGGAGGCGGCGACGATGGCGCTGTCGCGGTCGACGCCGAGCGTGAGTTGCGTCAGGTCGTTGCTGCCGATCGAGAAGCCGTCGAAGAGCTCGGCGAACTCGTCGATCAGGAGCACGTTGTTCGGGATCTCGCACATCACGTAGACCTGCAACCCGTTCTCACCGCGTTTCAGGCCGTGCCGGGCCATCGTGGCCAGCACCTTGCGCGCTTCATCCAGGCGGCGGCAGAAGGGCACCATCACCTTCAGGTTGGTCAAGCCCATAGCCTCGCGCACCCGCTTCAGCGCCGCGCATTCGAGCGCGAAGCCCTCCTCGTAGGCCGGGTGGATGTAACGCGCGGCGCCGCGGAAGCCGAGCATCGGATTCTCTTCGTGTGGCTCGAAGTCGCGTCCGCCGAGCAGGGCCGCGTATTCGTTGCTCTTGAAGTCCGACAGGCGCACGATCACCGGGCGCGGGTAGAAGGCCGCAGTGATGGTGCCCACGCCCTCGGCCAGTTTCTCGATGAAATAGCTCGCGCCGTCGGCGTAGCCGGCCCACAGCGCCTGCACCTGGGCGCGCACCGCGGCATCGGTGATGCGCTCGGGGTGCAGCGCCGCCATCGGGTGCAGCTTGATGTGTTCGTTGATGATGAATTCCATGCGCGCCAGGCCGACGCCGTCGCAGGGCAGCAGCGCGGTCTTGAAGGCCAGTTCGGGGTTGCCGAGGTTGACCATCACCTCGGTGGCCGGCCGCTTGAAGCCCGTCAGGTCGCTCTTGTCCACGCGAAAACGCAGCGTGCCTTCGTAGACGCGGCCGATGTCGCCTTCGGCGCAGGACACTGTCACGGCCTCACCATCCTTCAGGCGTTCACTCGCGCCCTCGGCGCCGACGACGGCCGGGATACCGAGTTCGCGCGCCACGATCGCGGCATGGCAGGTGCGACCGCCGCGGTTGGTGACGATGGCCGCGGCGGTCTTCATCACCGGCTCCCAGTCGGGTGTGGTGGTGTCGGCCACCAGCACCTCGCCGGGCTTGAAGAGGTGCAACTGCGAGGCATTGCTGATGCGCCGGATGCCGCCGGTGGCGATGCGCTCGCCGACCGAGCGGCCCTGCACGCGCACCGGGCCGCTGCCTTCGAGCACGAACTCCTCGATCACGTTCGCGGCGCGCTGCGAGGCCGATGTCTCGGGCCGCGCCTGCACGATGTAAAGCTTGCCGTCCGCTCCGTCCTTGGCCCACTCGATGTCCATCGGCCGCCAGGTGCCGGCGCGGCGCGTGTAGTGATCTTCGATCTTGATCGCGGCGTCGGCCAGCTCCAACACATCGGCGTCGCTGAGGCAGTAGCGTGCGCGGTCTTCGGCGGGCGTCGGTTGGTTCACCACCGGCTCGCGCGTGCGCCCGCCGCTGTAGACCATGCGGATTTGCTTTCGGCCCAGCCGCTTGCGCAACACGCAGCGGTGGCCGGCCTTGAAGGTCGGTTTGTGGACATAGAACTCGTCGGGATCGACGGCGCCCTGGACCACGTTTTCGCCCAGGCCCCAGGCGGCGGTGATGAAGGCGACGTCGGGATGCCCCGATTCGGTGTCGATCGTGAACATCACGCCGCTGGCGGCCTGATCGCTGCGCACCATCTGCATCACGGCCACCGAGAGGAAAACCTTGAAGTGATCGAAGCCCTGGTCGGTGCGGTAGGAAATGGCGCGGTCGGTGAACAGCGAGGCCTGGCAGCGTTTCACCGCATCGATCAGCATCTGCTCACCGCGGATGTTGAGATAGGTGTCGTGCTGGCCGGCGAAGCTGGCGTTGGGCAAGTCTTCGGCGGTTGCCGAGCTGCGTACCGCGACGCTGAGCGTGGGCCCGACTTGCGCCTTCAGCTCGCGCCAGGCGCGGCGGATGGCTTCTTCCACCGCGGCAGGCATCGGCGCGGCATAGACGATCTCCCGCGCCTGCGCGCCGGCATGCGCCAGTGCCTCGACATCGCGCTTGTCGAGCCGGTCGAGCAGGGCATGCAGCGGCGCCCAGGCGCCGGCTGCGTCGAGCGCTTCGCGGTAAGCCGTGGCGGTGACGGCAAAGCCATCGGGGATGCGCACGCCCAGCGGCTGCAACTCCTGGAACATCTCGCCCAGCGAGGCGTTCTTGCCGCCGACGAGGGCCAGATCGGCCATCGACAGGCTCTTGAACCAGCGGATGTACTTCGTGTCATTCATGGCGCACTTTCCCATTGCGGCCACCGCGCCGCGATCGCGCAATGCTCGCCTGTACACCGCGGCGGGGCTTGACACGGCTCAAGCGCAGAGTGCGGCGATCGAGATGCAGCCGGAACTGGCCTGAGGCGGGCTGGTGTCCGCGAAATCGGATAGCCCCCGCTCACCGTGCCCGGTCCGCTGCAAACAACACCACCACCGAGCGCGCGTCGACGCGGTGGCTCGCGCCGGCCACGGCTTCGGCGACTGCGAACTCGACCAGATCGTGCGGTGCGTCACGCGCGGTATCGATGATGCGCCGCCAGCCGCTGTCGGCCCAGTTCGGCAGCGCGGGCAGATCGAACTCAAGAGCTTCCCAATAGGCGTTGAGCGCGAAGTGCATCAGCAAGTCGCCCGAGAGGCTGCTGGCTGTGATGGCCAGGCTGTGCGATTCGGCGCTCACGTCGGGAGAGGCCAGGCGCACGCCATGCAGTTGCACCTTGACGCGCGCCATCAGCTCCGACAGCGTGAGGTGATGGTCGTCGCGCACCGATTCGCGCAGGTTGCGGATGCCGATCAGGCCACGCACGAAGCGGTGGATGTCGGCGTTGGTCTGCAATAGCGTCCAGTCGAGCCAGCTGATTGGATTGTCCTGGTTGTAGGCGTTGTTGTTGCCCTGCTGGCTGCGCCGCATCTCGTCGCCCATCAGCAGCATCGGCGTGCCCAGCGAGAGCAGGTTGATCGCCAGCAGGTTCTTCACCTGGCGCGCTCGCAAAGCCAGCACGGCGGGGTCCGCGCTCGGCCCTTCGACGCCACAGTTCCAACTGCGGTTGTCGTCGTTGCCGTCGCGGTTGCCTTCGCCGTTGGCCTGGTTGTGCTTGACGTTGTAGGACACCAGGTCTTCGAGCGTGAAGCCGTCGTGGCTGGTGACGAAATTGATGCTCTGCGCCGGCTCGCGCTGGCGCGCGGCATACATCTCGGGGCTGCCGAGCAGGCGGTCGGCCAGGGCCGGCACCGTGCCGGCGTCGCCGCGCACGAAGGCGCGCACGTCGTCGCGAAAGCGGCCGTTCCATTCCTTCCAGTGATCGCCCGCAAAGCCGCCCACCTGGTACAGGCCGGCGGCGTCCCAGGCTTCGGCAATGAGTTTGGTGCCTGCCAGCACCGGGTCGGAATCAATGTCCCACAGCACCGGCGCCTTGGCCAGCGGGCGGCCGTGGTCGTCGCGCGAGAGGATCGAGGCCAGGTCGAAGCGAAAGCCATCGACATGCATCACATGCACCCAGTAGCGCAGGCTGTCGATGATCCGCCGGCGCACGACGGCCTGGTTGGCGTTGAGGGTGTTGCCGCAGCCCGAGTAGTTGGCATAGCGGCCCTGCGCGTCAAGCATGTAATAGCTGGCGTTGTCCAGGCCGCGCAGGC
>CANJKD010000355.1 GCA_947474415.1 Burkholderiales bacterium
GTGCAACAACTTCGAGGTCGTGAACATGGGCGTGATGGTGGCCTGCCAGGACATATTGGCGCGCGCCAAGGCCGAAGGCGCCGACATCATCGGCCTCTCCGGCCTGATCACGCCGAGCCTTGAAGAGATGCAGCACGTGGCCGGCGAGATGCAGCGCGACGACTACTTCCGCATCAAGAAGATCCCCTTGCTGATCGGCGGCGCCACCACCAGCCGCGTGCACACGGCGGTGAAGATCTCGCCGCACTACGAAGGGCCCGTGGTGTACGTGCCGGACGCCAGCCGCTCGGTCAGCGTCTGCAGCGACTTGTTGAGCGACGAGCGCGCCGCCGCCTACATCACCGAGCTGAACGCCGACTATGTTCGGGTGCGCGACCAGTACGCCAACAAAAAGGTGACGCCGCTGGTCACGCTGGCACAGGCACGCGCCAACAAGACGCCCATCGACTGGGCTGCGTTCAAGCCCGTTGCGCCGAAGTTCACCGGCCGCCGCGTGTTCCGCAATCAAGACCTGGCCGAGATCGCCGCCTGCATCGACTGGGGCCCGTTCTTCCAGACCTGGGACCTGGCCGGGCCCTACCCGGCGATCCTGACCGACGATGTCGTCGGCGAATCGGCGCGGCGCGTTCTGAGTGACGGCCAGCGCATGCTGCGGCGCCTGATCGAAGGCCGCTGGCTCACCGCCAATGGTGTGATCGGCCTGTACCCGGCCAACACCGTGAACGACGACGACATCGAGGTCTACGCCGATGAATCGCGTGAGCGAGTGCTGATGACCTGGCGCGGCCTGCGCACGCAAACGGTTCGGCCGGTGGTCGGCGGTGTGATGCGGCCGAACCGCTGCCTCGCCGACTTCATCGCCCCCAAAGGGTCGGGCATTGCCGACCACATCGGGCTCTTCGCGGTGACGGCCGGCATCGGCGCCGAGAAGAAAGACAAGCAGTTCATGGCCGACCTGGACGACTACAGCGCGATCATGTTCAAGGCGCTGGCAGACAGGTTGGCCGAAGCCTTTGCCGAGCGCATGCACCAGCGTGTGCGCACCGAGTTCTGGGGTTATGCGGCCGATGAGTCATTGAGCCCGGCCGACCTGATCGCCGAGAAGTACAGCGGCGTCCGCCCCGCACCCGGCTACCCGGCCTGCCCCGACCACACCGTGAAGGCGGCGATGTTCGAAGTGCTTCAGTGCGCTGACATCGGCATGGCCTTGACCGAAAGCATGGCGATGACGCCGGCCGCCAGCGTCAGCGGCTTCTACATGGCGAACCCCGAAGCCGCCTATTTCAACGTCGGCAAGATCGGCGAAGACCAGCTGCTCGACTGGGCCCGCCGCAGCGGGCAGGACGCGAGCGGGGTGCGGCGTTCGCTGGCTGCGCTGATGTAGCTTCGCGCCACGCCGTCACCCCATCACCCCGACGCGCCGCCACATCAAGCCACGACCGGTCGGGCATTGGCGATCCGCTCGCGCTGTTCGTTGCGAATGCCCTTCAGCCGGGCCTGGCTCGTCTGTGCGGCCACGGCAGAGGCAGCGCCACGCCGCTTGTAGACGCCGCAACCCAGCAACAGGTCGGGCGTGACCCCGACGACATAAGAGGTCTTCAGGTCAACGCTGCCGCTCTGCGGGTTGGTGATTTCGTAGTCAACCCAGCCGCCCCCGCGCTCGGCTTGCGCGAAGGCGTCACGCACCAGCTTGTCACCATCCACGCCGGGGATGTCGCGCACGGCGGTGCCCACTTTCGCGGCGTTGCCGGCGAAAGCGCGGTAGATGCCCTGGCGGTTGAATGCAAAGACATACATGTCGCGGTCGCTGAAGCCGCCCGCCGGGTTGGTGATGGCGTTCAGCGCAGCAGCGCCCTGCGCGCCATAAGCCGCCGCAGCTTTGCGGACCAACGCCAGTGCTTCGTCGGCGCTGCCCTGGCGCAGCCGGAACGAGGCCACCGCCGCCGCGAGCAATTCGGCGCGCTCACTGAGCTGCGTGGAGCTGTGGAAAGCGCCCTCGACCATTTGCGCGTTCTGCTGCGTGATCTCGTCGATGTGGTGCACGGCCTGGGCGATCTGGTCGAGGCCACTGCTCTGCTCGGCCGTACTGGTCTTGATGGCGTGAACGCTGTCGGCGACCTCGCGAATGCCCTGCACGATTTCGGCGAAAGTCTGGCTCGCGCCGCCGATCTGCGCCGAGCCGGTGCTGACGTGCCCGGCCGAGGCTGCGATCAGCGCCTTGATCTCGCGCGCCGAGGCCGCGCTGCGCTGCGCCAGCGACCGCACTTCCGTGGCCACCACCGCGAAGCCGCGCCCCTGCTCGCCCGCGCGCGCCGCCTCGACGGCGGCATTCAGCGCCAGGATGTTGGTCTGGAATGCCAGCCCTTCGATCACGCCGACGATCTCCTGCACGCGCTTCGAACTGGCCTGGATGTCCTGCATCGACACCACGGCCGACTGGACCGCACTGCCACCTTCCTCGGCCATCTGGCGCACCCGCACGGCCATGGCGCTGGCGGCCTCGGCGCCTTGCGCGTTCTTGCGCACTGCGCCGCTCAATTCCTGCACGCTGGCGGTGGTCTGTTCCAGGCTGGAAGCCTGCGACTCGGTACGTGCCGACAGCTTCTTCGTGTCTTCGGCCAGGCTGAAGCCCGCCTGCGCCACCATTGTCGAGTTGCTTCGAATGTCAGCCACCATTGCGGACAGGCGGCCGGTCATGCTATCGATCGCCTGAGCAACCTGGGACAATTCATCCGTGCCGCGCAGTTGCACCTTGGTCGAGAAATCACCTGCTGCGAGTTGGGTCACCGAACCCTGCAACACGTGCAGCGCGCCGAACGATGTCCGGAAGTAGACGGTGGCGAGGTAGACGACGCCGAGCACCGTACCCAGCCCAACCGCAAGCTGCAGCAGCCACTGCTCCTGCAGCCGTTGCGCACGCTCACCGAGAAGGGCCTGCAAGCGGTTGACTGACTTGGCCCCCACTTCGATGGCCTGTGCGATGGCACCACTGCCGGCGCCGAAGTAGGCCTTGGCGTCGCCCGAGGGTGTGCCGGACCCGAAGGCTTCGCCGGCAAGCTTTGCGTAGGCACGCGAACGCGCCAGGGCTTCGGTGAAACCTGCGGGCTCGGGCTCCCCAGAGCGCACCAACGCGGCGACGATGACTTCGGCCGAGGCCGTGGCCTGCGACAACAGCCGCACCTGGGCCACGATCTCGGCCTGGTCGGCCGGGCCCATCTCGCCCTTGCGCAGCAAGGCCGCGCCGCGCCCGCGCAACTGGCCGACGGCCTCGGCCCACACCACCAGCGGCTCGACCGCCAGGTGCATCAGATGAAACGGCGCGGCTTCCGGATCGAGCAGCAAGCCACTTGCCTCGGCGCTGCGGGACAGGAAGCGGCGCAATGCCTCGATCTGGTCGGAGTGCACGCGAAAGCTCTGTGGCGCGTCTGCGGGCACCTGGCCGTCGGACAGCCGGTCGAGCACTTCGCGCACCGGTTGCCAAGTGGGCCCGAGGTCGAATTCAGGGTGTTGCAACACGGTCGATTGCAAGGCGGCGATGGCGGCCTTCAGCGCCACCCGGTTCTGCGCCAGCGCGCCTGCGGCGGTGGTGTCGCCCGACAGCGCAAGGTTGACCAGCCCGCGATGCTTCTGCGTCTGGGAAACGACATCGAGCGTCTGGCCGATCAACGGGCTGCCGGCCAATTCGAGGCGCGTGGACTCCATATCCCGGTGCGTGGCCATCAGTGCCTGCGCCGTCACCCATGTCAACGGGGCGACCAGCACGAAGGCCATCAACGCCGTCTTGGCCGGGAAGCGCAGCGCGCGCATCAGCTTCATGCCCGGCCAAAGCACGAAGTTCACCACCGGGTTGCTTGCAACGCTCATTCAATTCTCCATCGACGTTCGGGCCAGCGGCGGCGCACCCGCAGTGCGCCTGCTGTGTCGGAATATCGGCAGCCCACCGGCTGGCTTGAATGCGGCCTTCGCGGGCCGGCGGTGAAATTGCAACCGTCTGCGCCATGAAACATCTGGTCGCAAGTCTTGCGA
>CANJKD010000356.1 GCA_947474415.1 Burkholderiales bacterium
GGCCATCATGGGCCTGGTGGACAGCGCCGGCTCGGTGCAGTTCAAGGACCGCCAGCTGATGGGCCAGAAGGCCTTCGAGATCGCCCATGCGGGGCTGGGTTACGTGCCCGAAAACCGCGACATCTTTGCGAAGCTCACGGTGCGCGAGAACCTGCAGCTTGGCGAGAAGGGGCGCAAGCGCGCGGACAAGCGCTCGGGCAACAACTCGCCGCGCTGGTCCTTCGACGACATGTTCCGGATGTTCCCGCGCCTGAAGGAGCGCGAGAACACCGAGGCCGGCGTGTTGTCGGGCGGCGAACAGCAGATGCTCACGCTGTGCCGCACGCTGATGGGCGACCCCGACCTCATAATGATCGACGAGCCCACCGAAGGCCTGGCGCCGAAGATCGTCGAACTCGTCGCCGAGTACCTGCAAGAGCTTCGGCGGCGCGGCGTGTCGGTGTTGCTGGTCGAACAGAAGCTGACCATCGCACTGCAGATCTCGGAACGCTGCTACGTGATGGGCCACGGCAGCATCGTGTTCGAAGGCAGCCCGGCGGCGCTGCGCGCCGACGCCTATACCCGGAAAGAGTGGCTCGAAGTTTGAGCGCTTGATGTCTGGCTTGGATTGCAGAGATCAACTCACCACGGCAGAGGCGCAGAGAACGCAGAGGAATTCAGAGAAGGCAATTCGCATTGAATTCCTCTGCGCAACTCTGCGTTCTCTGCGCCTCTGCGGTGAGTGAGTCGGAGTTCCGGAGTTGACTTCATCGCCATGCGTGCCAACCGTGGGCTGTCACTGGTGAGACAGCGGATCCTTACTGTCCCGGCCTAGACTAGAACGATCGTTCTTTTTTCCTGCTTACCAAGTCCATTCGAGGGTCCAACGCATGAGCGCCAACTACGAACTTCGCGGCAGTGTCGCAGTCATCACGCTGAACAACCCGCCGGTCAACGGCCTCGGCCACGAGACCCGCAAAGGCATCGTGGAAGGGCTGGAAAAGGCGCAGGCGGATGCGGCCGTTAAGGCCATCGTGATCACTGGCGCTGGCAAGGCGTTTTCGGGTGGCGCCGATATCCGCGAGTTCGGCAGCCCGATGGCTACTTCCGAACCGAACCTGCTGACCGTCATCCGTGCCTGCGAACTGAGCACCAAGCCCATCGTTGCGGCGGTTCACACCGTGTGCATGGGCGGCGGGTTGGAACTGGCGCTGGGCTGCCACTACCGCGTCGCGTCGGCGGGTGCGCTGGTGGCGTTGCCGGAAGTCAAGATCGGCCTGATCCCGGGGGCAGGCGGCACGCAGCGCTTGCCGCGTGTGCTGGGCATCGAGAACGCGCTGAACATGATCGTCAGCGGTGCGCCAGTGAAGAGCGAATTGCTCGCGATGGCGCCGGGCCAGAAGCTGTTCCAGAAGATTGTCGAAGGTGACTTGTTGGCTGGCGCGCTGGCGTATGCCGCAGAAATTGCTGATGTGCGCCCACTGCCGCTCGTGCGCGACCTGAAAGTCACGCACGCCAACCCCGATGCGTTCATGCAGTTCGCCCGCAACATGGTCGGCGGCATGGCGAAGAATTTCCCGGCGCCGCTGAAGTGCGTCGAGGCCGTGGCAGCGTCGCTGAAGATGAAATTCGACGACGCCATGAAGGTCGAGCGGGAACTGTTCACCGCGTTGATGTTCACGCCCGAGTGCAAGGCCTTGCGCCATGCCTTCATGGCCGAGCGCGCCACCACCAAAATCCCCGATGTGCCGGCCGACACGCCGGTGCGCGACATCAGACGCGTTGCGGTGATCGGCGCCGGCACGATGGGCGGCGGCATCGCGATGAACTTCCTGAACGCCGACATGCCGGTCGTGATGCTTGAAATGAAGCAGGAAGCGCTCGACAAGGGCGTGGCCATCATCCGCAAGAACTACGAAGCGCAGGTCAAGAAAGGCAAGCTCAAGCAGGACAAGCTCGACGCCCGCATGGCCATGCTGACCACCACGCTGAACTATGCCGACCTGAAAGATGCCGACGTGGTGATCGAGGCGGTGTTCGAGGACATGGGCGTCAAGGAAACCGTGTTCAAGACGCTCGACGAGGTGATGAAGCCCGGCGCGATCCTGGCCAGCAACACCAGCACGCTCGATGTCGACAGAATCGCTGCCTTCACGAAGCGCCCGCAAGACGTGATCGGCACGCACTTCTTCAGCCCCGCCAACGTGATGAAGCTGCTTGAAGTGGTGCGTGGCGCGAAGACCGCGAAAGACGTACTCGCGACCGTGATGGCGCTCGGCAAGAAGATCAAGAAGACCTGCGTGGTCTCGGGCGTGTGCGACGGCTTCATCGGCAACCGCATGATCGAGCAGTACTCGCGCCAGGCCGGCTTCCTGCTGGAAGAAGGCTGTACGCCCGCGCAGGTCGACAAGGCGATGGAAAAGTTCGGCATGGCGATGGGCCCGTTCCGCATGGGCGATCTGGCCGGCAACGACGTGGGCTGGTACATCCGCAAGCGCCGCTACCTCGAAAAGCCGAACCTGCGCTACAGCAAGACCGCTGACCTGCTGTGCGAACTGGGCCGCTTCGGCCAGAAGACGAGCGCCGGCTGGTACGACTACCTGCCCGGCAAGCGCGATGCGATCCCGAGCAAGATCGTGACCGACATGATCGACAAGCACCGTGCCGATCTCGGCATCACGGCGCGCAAGATCACTGACGAAGAGATCCTGCACCGGCTCGTGTTTTCGCTCGTCAACGAGGGCGCGAAGATCGTCGAGGAAGGCATTGCGCTGCGCGCCTCTGACATCGACATGGTCTACCTCACGGGCTACGGTTTCCCGCTGCACCGCGGCGGGCCGATGTGCTACGCCGACACGGTGGGCCTGTTCAACGTGGTGGCCATGATGAAGCGCTTCGCGACGAACCCGCTCGACGATGGGGCGTTCTGGCAGCCGGCGCCGTTGCTGGCCAGGCTGGCGGCCGAAGGCCGATCTTTCAGCTGAGTGTTCAGTTGAGTGTTCAGCTAACCGTTCAGCTGAGGTGCAAGTGATCAAACGCGTCCTGATTGGCTTGCTCGCGCTCGCCGCCTTGCTGGTGGCGGCGGTGGCCGTCAACACCTTGCGGCAGGGCTCGCGCCAGGTCGACGTGGCGCCGCTCGCGTTGATCACGGTCGACGAGCGGGCGGCGGCCGAGTCGCTCGCAGTTGCAGTGCGCGCCAAGACGATTTCATCGCCGACCGACGCTGACCTGAGTGCCGACCAGTTCGAAGCGCTGCACGCTCACTTGCAGGCACGTTACCCTGCTCTTCACGCCACGCTGAAGCGCGAACTGGTCGCGGGCCTGAGCCTGCTCTACACCTGGCCGGGCAGTGACCCTGCGGCCAAGCCCATCCTGCTGATGGCGCACCAGGACGTGGTGGCCGTCGCGCCCGGCACCGAACAAGACTGGCAGTCCGAGCCCTTCGCCGGCACCATCAAAGGCGGCTTTGTCTGGGGCCGTGGCGCCTGGGACGACAAGGCCAATCTGATCTCGCAGATGGAGGCCATCGAGATGCTGGTCGCATCCGGCTTCAAGCCGAAGCGAACCATCTATCTGGCCTTCGGCGCCGACGAGGAAGTGGGCGGCCTGCGCGGCGCGAAGGCCACGGCCAAGCTGCTTGCCGACAGAAACGTGAAGCTCGACTTCGTCATCGACGAAGGCCTGCTGATCACCGAAGGCGTGTTGCCGGGCCTGAAGGCACCGGCCGCCATTGTCGGCATCGCGGAAAAGGGCTATATGTCGGTCGCGCTCTCTGTGTCTGCCAAGCCGGGCCATTCGTCGATGCCGCCGCCCAAGGGCACGAGCGCGATCGCGATGATGAGCGCGGCGCTGAACCGGCTCGAAGACAAGCAGTTCCCGACCCGCATCCAGGGCGTGGCGCGCGAAATGTTCGAGACCGTGGCGCCCGAGATGAGCGGCTTCGGCCGCGTCGCGCTGTCGAACCTGTGGCTGTTCGGACCGGTGGTGCGCAAGCAGCTCGAAGCCGGCGCCAGCACGAACGCGA
>CANJKD010000357.1 GCA_947474415.1 Burkholderiales bacterium
CCCGCCGGGTCGCGGTCGATCAGGTTCAGCAGCACCAGCGCCGGGCCTTGGGGGTTGCGGTCGCCACGCTCCCAATGCCTCAGGGTCGCCACCGACACGCCAAAGCGGGCCGCAAACTGCGCCTGGGTGAAGCCCAATCGACCGCGCACGGAGGCAACGTCCACGGCCGACGGGCGCCACACCTTCACGCCGGCCTGCGTGCCCTTGGCGTGCCCGATGGCCTCGGTCAGGCCCTGTTTGATGCTCTCGAATGCCTTGCCCATCACGTCACCTTTCAAGCCAGATCTGCACCAGCAGGTCAACCAGGCCGGCCAGCTCGTTGCGCTCGGCCTTGCTCAGGTTCGCCCGCTCGTTCTTGGCAAACATCGTCAACAGATACAGCGGCATCGCCTCGCTGTGGAAGTAGTAGATCACCCGCACGCCGCCACTCTTGCCCCGCCCGTCGCGCCCCCAGCGCAGCTTGCGCACACCGCCCGTGCCTTCGATCAGGTCGCCAGCCGCCGGGTGCGCCGCCAAGTGGTCGATGATGGCTCGGCGGTCGGCATCTGCCAGCAGTTTTGCGGCCGAACGCAGGTACTCGGGCAGTTCGGCAACGGTCAGGAGCATCGAGGGGCATTGTAATCCATTGGATTACTATCCTTGCGGTTTCCGGTGAAGTCCGTCGTCTGGGGCATCACGGATGCCAGGGCGATGACGGCGTGTGCCGCTGATCGATGGCGGCTGAGGCGCGGACGCAGTGATGTGGGCGTGGGGCCATGGCGGTGGAATGATTTTGCTTCACGCCGCCTTGATCGACACGATGTTCGAAGTCGGCGCCGTGCCCGAGACAATTGCGGCCAGCTTCGCGCCCAATGCGTCGAAGGCGCGCACTTGCTCGGCCTCGCGCCGGTCTTGAATGTAGACGCCGCTCATGCCTTGCTTGATGTGGTTCTGGCATTCGTTGATTGCGTCGTTGGAAATGCCGAGCTGGCTCATCAGCGTTGACGCCGTGCGGCGCAGATCATGTGCCGTCCATCGCCCGCCGGCCATCGCCAGTGCATCGACTGCCCTTGTCCGGTTCATCAGGCGCCCGTCTGCGCTGCGCTGACGATCGGCCAGTTGCTTGCCGAAGGACTTGATGCACACCGGCCCGGTGCCGGGGCTGTTCGGGAACACCCACGGCAGCGGCGCGCCTGTCACGCGATCACCTTCGCGCAACTCGGCCAATTCGGCGAACCCATGCAGCGCGAAGTCGCTCAGGTGGATCGTGTGGTCGCGCTGATTCTTCGTTGTCGGCAAGTACCAGGTACGCGCCACCAGGTCAACGAAACCCAACTGCACGGCGCCAGACTTCTGCACCACGTTCTGCGCATCAGCCACCACCTGCAATGCCTGCTGGCGCGGCCTTGCGTCGGCCCACGCCGCGCCCATCAGTTCGCCGATTCGGCAACCCGTTGCCAGGATCAGCCACAGCCCGAGCACAGTCCGCCCGTCCAGGTTGGCGGAGGGCAGTTGTTTGACCAGCGCAGCCAGTTCGTCGCCGGACAGCACCCGGTCGCGCTTCGTGTCTTTGCCGCCGATCTTCTTCTTCTGGACCAGCTCGATCGGGCTGTGTTCGATGATTTCGCGTTCGGCCGCAAAGCGGAACATCTGCTTCAAGTCGGCCAGCAAGGCCGCTGCTGCCTTGAAGCCTGAGCGCAGACTGTCCGGGCCCAGAGGCACGCCAGCTTCAGCGTGCATGCCGGCGCCGCTGTCGCTACGGTCTGGTGGCAACCACGCCGCCGATTCCAGTGCATCGAGAAGTGGTTTGCGCAGGCCCTGTACCGAGCCTTGCCCCATGGATCACAGCGAGCGCCGCACTGTTCGCCGTGAGCCGACTTCAACGGGCCCTGCTACGCAATGAGCGCTACCGGTTCACGACCTGGCGCTGGGGCAAGGTTGTGGTGGGGCTGGTGCTGCTTGGGTTGGTGATGAAGCTGGTGGCAACTGCATAGCCTCTGCGCCCTCGGCTTGGCGCCGGGCCCGCGCTGCGGGCCGCCGGAGTCGCATCTCAGCCGAGCACCTTCAATCCATGTTTCTCGACCACGGCCAGCAGCTTGAGCGCCATGCCGCTCGGCCGCTTGGTGCCGGCCTCCCACTTCTGCACCGTGGACTCGCTGGTGTTGAGGTAGCGCGCGAACACGGGCTGGCTGACGTGCGCCTGCTCGCGGATTCGCTTGATCTGCAGCGGCGCGATCACGGGCGGGGCAGCCAGGCAGGTTTCGTCGAACCCACGCATCGTGGCCTTGTCGATGGTGCCGGCCCGGTGCAGCCCCAGTGCGGCGCTGTGGACGGCCTCGAACGCGTCGCTCTTGAACTTTGCCTTAACCGTCATCACAAATCTCCAGTAGGTCGCCGTTGCGCAGCCCGGTGTTCACCTCGGCCGCCGTCATTTGCGCGTACGCAGCGGCCAGCTTCCTGAACGCCATCAGTTCGTCGGGCGAGATGTTGGCGCGGTCCTGCTTCGCGAACAAGAACGCATACACCCAGTAGCGGCCACCCTTGGCCACGATGATGGAGCGGTGCATGTTGTCGTTCAGGCGCTTCTTGAAAACACCGCCGCCCAAGTCATCGGCCTGGCCGGCCATCACTTGCTGGATCGCCATGCACAACTCACCATCGCCGATGCGTGCCTTCCTGGCTGCCCTGGTGAACCAGGCTGTCTTGAAGACTCGCGAAGGCAACTTCGTCGACATGGCGAAATATAGCACCAGGTGCTATCTATTGCCTGGGCTGATCGTGGTCCAACTCACGGCCAGTCTGCCATTGCTTCAGTGGGTGACTGTTGGACGAGCAGCGCTCCACCGTTCCAGGTCGGCGCGCCTCCAGGCCACGGCGCGGCCGGTGAGCTGCACCGGTTGCGGGAACTTGTCCTCGGCGATCAGCTTGTAGATCGTCGAGCGCGCCAGCCCGGTGACCTGCATGACCGCGCCCATGCGCAAGAGCAGCGCGAACGCGGTGGGTACGGCGGCGGAACTGGTGGGGCTCACAGTGCGGCGCATGGAGCGGGCCTCTCGTCGATGATTCAGACCCACTGTAGGCCCGTGGTGGTTGACGGCTCGCGATGGATTCCGGCGGAAATCCGTCGTCGCGGTTTCAATTTGAAGCGGCCGGCTGCGCCTTTGCCGCGATCAATCCCAGCTTGGAACCCAAAGCATCGAAGGCACGCGATTCTTCGGCAACGCGCCGGTCACGAACGTAGACGCGACGCACTCGACTCTCGATCATGTGGTTCAGGCATTCGTCGATGACGTCGCCGCCGAAGCCCAGTTCGGCCATCAGTGTGGCGGCCGTTCTGCGCAGGTCGTGCGCAGTCCAGCGCCCCCCCGGGCAGCAGCAGTGCTTCGGTGTCTTTGCTCCGGTTCTTCAGTCGCCGTTCGGCAGGGCGCTGCCAATCGGCCAGTTGCTTGCCGAAGGACTTCACATCGACCGGCCCCGTTGCCGAGGTGTTCGGGAAGACCCACGGCACTGCACGATTCAGGTCTTGAGGGATCGCCTCGCGGAACTCTTCCAGCCTCTCGAACTGGCGAATCGCGAACGCACTCAGGTGAATCGTATGGTTTCGCTGGTTCTTGGTTTCGAGGATGTGCCAGGTTCGAGCCACGATGTCCACCACACCGAGCTTGACGTCGCTGGCGTCGGCGGCGGCCTTCAGTTCTGCGAGGTCGCCATCGTTGTCGTGCCAGGTGGCTCCGAGCAGTTCACCAACCCGAACGCCGGTGGCCAGCACGAGCCAGACGCCGGCGATGTTGCGTTCGGTCAGGCCGGCGGCCGGCAGCGCGCCGGCGAGGCTGGCGAGCTCGATGGTCGACAGAACCCGATCACGCTCAACCGAAGTGAACCGCCCCGGGTTTCGTGGAGGCTGTTTGGTTTAAGTCAGGCCGCCACCGTGGTGGCTTGACTGGCGAGTTGCCTGTAGTAGTTTGCCTCAGCTTCTGCGGGCGGGATGTAGCCCAGAGGCTCCATCAGTCTGTGATGGTTGAAC
>CANJKD010000358.1 GCA_947474415.1 Burkholderiales bacterium
CGTCCTTGGTCCCGCCGACTTTCGGTATGTCGCGCAAGGCTTGGGCCGGGTGGATGCAGAAACCGGTGCGGGCAATGAGATGCGCGCCGAGGCCGACCGCGACCACCAGCTCGGTGAGACTGGGCACCAGGCTGGCAATGCGGGGCCGGAGCAACATGGGGCGCGTGATGGGGGGCATCACGGCGGCGTAGGCACGTCGGTCATGGCCAAATAGACGGCGCAGGTGCCGCGCAGGTACACCAGACCGGGCAGCACCAGCGCCAGTGCGAACACGGCGCCACCACCGACGAGCGCCGCCGCAGCGTGCGCGGTGGAACCCGCAGGCGCGCCCGTGGCGCCGAGGGTGCGCAGGCCATAGCCGAAAAGGCCCGCCATCAATTGCCGGGCCGGCACGTCGACACCAACGACCGTGATGCCAAGTTGCGCGATGACCCGGCCACCGGCCATCACGACGAAGGTGGCGATGGCGCCCATGCCGGCGGTCAGCAGGCTCACCGCCGCCATCAACAGCACGACCGTCGGCAGGCGCTGGCGCACCAGCGCCGCAAGCGTTTTCACGATCGCCCGAACGCCTGCGCCTGACCACACGCCCGGTGCCGCCAACGGCACCACCACGGCCACCAGCGACAGGGCGCCGAGCCCCACTGCCACCACGCCCACCGGCACGGCCAGGCCGAACAGCACCGGGCCGATGAGGGTGCCGGTGACGGCCACACGGCTCAGCCACAACAGCCCGAGAAGAGCGCCCGCCCCAACGGCATAAGCGCTGAACACGACCGCCAGCGCGAGCAGCAGACGGTGCGCGCTGGCCAGCGAGGCGCGCAGCGCGGCGGGGATGTCGCGGGGCTCGCGGCCGCGGGCCTCGTCCATCACCAGAATACCGGCCGCGTTGCCGCCGTAGAACGCCACGAACAAGGCGGCACCGGCCTGGAGCGCGCCCCACCAGTCAGCCGCCCGGGCATACGAGACTTCAGCCATCGCGACCAGCAAGCCGGCGATGGCAAACGTGCCGAGCAGCACGAACAGCGCAGAGGTGTTGCGAATCGCGTCGATGCTCCGAAGCACGAGGCTCAGGCCATCCAGAGGGTCACGCTCGCGCATCAAGAAAGCCTCAGGCATGCGGAATTCGGGGTGCGCGGATCATATCTGCGCCCCGGTTCGGTGCTTGGTCACTGCCCACGGCCATTTGCTCGCTCGAAAACAACACTTTCTCGGGTAGCGGCATTCGCACTGGCGCTTAATTCACTTATATTCACAAACCTGTGTATGGAAGCAGCGCCTTCGCTTGAATGGTTCACGATGGGTGGAAGCTCCACAAGGTCTTCAGGAAATGGAAAGGGGCTCTCCCATGGGCAATAAACTTTACGTCGGCAATCTCTCGTACAACGTTCGCGATGAGGATCTGCAACAAGCGTTCGCGCAATACGGTAGCGTCTCTTCAGCCAAGGTCATGATGGATCGCGACACCGGTCGCTCCAAAGGCTTCGGTTTCGTCGAGATGGGCTCTGACGCAGAAGCGCAGGCAGCCATCAACGGCATGAACGGCCAGTCGCTTGACGGCCGTGCAATCGTTGTCAACGAAGCACGGCCGCGCGAAGAGCGTCCGGGCGGCTTTGGCGGCGGTGGTGGTGGCCGTCCGAGTGGCGGTGGCGGTGGCTTCGGTGGCGGCGGTGGCCGTTCGGGTGGCGGCGGCTTCGGCGGCGGCAGCTCGGGTGGTGGTGGCGGCTACGGTGGTGGCGGCTACGGTGGTGGCGGTTCAGGCGGCGGCTACGGCGGTGGTGGCGGTGGCCGCTCCGGTGGTGGCGGTTCAGGCGGTGGCGGCGGCTACGGCGGCGGTGGCGGTGGCCGCTCCGGCGGCGGCGGTGGCGGTAGCCGCGGCGGTTACTAACCCCAAGCTCGAACAATCAAACAGCGCACCGGTAAACCGGTGCCGATGAAGGCAGCGGAGCGAAAGCCCGCTGCCTTTTTTCATGGACGCGCCGGAATCACGGCCAGCCCCTGGGGTCAGCCGGAGCGGCGTGGCTTGCGTGGCCGGCCCGCGAACAAGCGGTCGTACAGCGCATTCGGCAACAGGCGCATCAGCTTCGCGACCACACCCATCTGCCACGGAATCACCCAGTAGCTGACGCCCTTGCCGATGGCGGCGAAGGCCTGGTCAGCGAAGGCCTCGGCGGACATCAGGAACGGCATGCCATAGGGGTTCTTGCGGGTCAACGGGGTATCGATGTAACCAGGGCACAGCGTCACGACCTTCACGCCGTTGGGCCTCATTTCACCGCGGAGACTTTCGCAGTAGCTGGTCACGGCCGCCTTGCTGGAACAGTAGGCCCCGTGCCCCGGGATGCCTCGAACCCCGGCAACGCTGCCAATGCCGACCAAGGTGCCCGAGCGCCGCGCGCACATCGCGGCCACGAAGGGCTGGAAGGTGGCGGCGAGGCCGAGGTTGTTGGTCTCGAAGGTGGCGCGCATGACGTCGAGGTCGTCTAACTCCGCCGTGTCCATGCCGACGCTGATGCCAGCGCTGGCGACCACGACATCTGGCACGCCTTGTGCCGAAATGCAAGCGCGCCCGGCGCCGGTGATGCTGGCCACATCGCGAACATCCGCTGCGTAGACGGCAAAACTACCCGCAGCGAAACCCTGGGCTGAGGCCCAGGCCTCGACCTCGACCGCGCGCCGAGCCACCAGCGCGAGCCGGTAGCCGGCGCGGTGAAAGCGGGCCGCCAGCGCCTGACCGATGCCGCTAGACGCGCCGGTGACGAAGACCAGCGGTGTGCTCATGTTCCGGTGCTGGTAGCGGCGATCAGCGGTGCGCTCATTTCGCCTTCCCCGCAGGTGGCGCGAACACGCCATGGACGCGGCCTTTGAAGTCGACCCCGCGCGCCAGGTTGTCGTAGCTGAACGCGTCGGCAGCGATTTCGGTTGTGCCTTGTTTCACTGTCACCGGCAGGTGCGACTGGACGCGCTCGGTGCTCACGAAATAATGCAGGAACTCGCCGCGAAAATCAACGGCATCGGCCTTCTCGCCAGCCTCGCGAACCACATGCGCACCACCGCTGAGTTGCACTTCGCTGCCGTCGCCGTTGGCCAGCGCACGGCGCGCGGCGGCCACCGTCACGCGGCCGTCCGGCGCGAGCGCGCGGATGCGCGGGTTGTCGATCTCGAGGGTGTCGGTGTCAGGGTAGTGGCGCATCACGTCCCCTTCGATCTGCACCCGCATCGCGCCATCGGTCGCGAAGCGTTGCACCATGAAATTCGTCATCGTGTAGTCGGGCTCGTGCCGCAACGGCACCACGGCCCGTTCGCTTTCGAACAAGGGCGTGTTCTTGACCAACCACCAGGTGCCGAGCGCCAAGACCGCCATCAGCAGCAAAGGCAGGTAGGCCGACACAGCCTCGAAGAGGCGCACCCGCCACGAGACCATGGGGGCGCGGAATGGCGTGGCATCAAGCGTCGGTGCGAGGGTGGCCCTCGCAGCCATGACATCGCTCACTCGCACGCCTTCATGTGCCGCCGTCGAGCGTGACGAAGTGGCCGCGCAGCAGCGCTTCATAGTGGCCCGACGCCATCAGCAGCAGGTCGCAGCACTCGCGCGCCGCACCGAAGCCGCCGCCCGTCTGGGTGACGTGGTGGGCGACAGCCTTGACCTCGAGGTGCGCGTTCGCCGGCACGCAGGCAAAGGCGGCACGGGTGAGCAGCGGCAGGTCAGGCCAGTCGTCACCCATTGCGGCGAGCGTGTCCCAACCGAGCGATAGCTGCGCCATCAGTTGCGTGGCAGCAGCGAGCTTGTCGACAGCGCCGTAAACAGCGTGCTGAATGCCGAGGTCGGCGACGCGGCGGCGCACGGCCGGCGAGTCGCGCCCGGTGACCACCGCCGGCGTGATGCCGGCTTGCGCCAACAGCTTCAGGCCATGACCATCGAGCGTGGAAAACGCCTTGAACTGTTCACCGTATTCGCCGATGTAGATGCGCCCGTCGGTGAGTAC
>CANJKD010000359.1 GCA_947474415.1 Burkholderiales bacterium
AGCCGCAGTGCATCTTGACGATGCCCTTGCTCGAAGGACTGGACGGCGTCGAGAAGATGTCGAAGAGCAAGAACAACTACATCGGCATCACCGACGCGCCGAACGACATGTTCGCGAAGCTGCTGTCGATCAGCGACACGATGATGTGGAAGTACTTCACGCTGCTGAGCTTTCGCCCCGAAGACGAGATCGCCAAACTCAAGCACGAGACAGAAACCGGCCGCAACCCGAAGGAAGCCAAGGTCATGCTCGCCACCGAGATCACGGCGCGCTTTCACGGCGCGACGGCCGCGCAGGCGGCAGAGGCTGACTTCGCCCTGCGCGCCCGAGGCGGCGTGCCCGACCAGATCGATGCGGTGTCAATGACTGGTGCGCCGTTGGGCATCGGCGCGATACTGAAGCAGGCGGGCCTGGCGCCTTCAACCAGCGAAGCCCTGCGCCTGGTCGATGGCCATGGCGTGCGCGTTGACGGCCAGGTGGTCGGTGACCGCAGCCTGAAACTGGCCGCAGGAACTTATGTGGTGCAGGTGGGCAAGCGCAAGTTCGCGCGGGTGACCTTGGAGTGATCCATCATGGTTCGCAGACGCAGTGTGGTGATCGGGTCGATGGCCTTGAGCGTGCTGATGCTCGCCAGTGCGGGCAGCGGCGCGGCAGCGGCGCCGCCACCGCATGAGCAGGCGCGCATCGACAAGTTGATCCGTCATGTCGAAACCCAGAAAGGCATGACCTTCATTCGCAACGGCACCGAATACTCGTGTGCCGACGCGGCCAGGTTTTTGCGCGGCAAGATGGATTCGATGGGCGCCGAAGTGAGTACCGCGCAGGAGTTCATCGACCGCATTGCCACCAAGTCCAGCATGAGCGGCAAGCCCTACCAGGTGCGCTTCAGCGACGGCCGCCAGGTCCCGGCGGCTCAATTCCTGGGCGACGAACTCAAGCGCCTGGAAGCCGCGCCGGCCTGACGCCTGCAGCGCATACGGCGTGCCCGGCCAACGATGATTGCGCTGCTGCAGCGGGTGTCGCGCGCGGATGTTCGGGTTGATGGCGTGTGCATCGGCGCCATCGGCCACGGCCTGCTGGTGTTCGTGTGTGCCGAGCCCGCAGACACTGAAGCACTGGCCGACAAGCTCGTCGTCAAGTTACTGAAGCTGCGCATCTTTTCCGATGCGGCCGGCAAGATGAACCTCAGCGTGGCCGATGTTCAGGGCAGCTTGCTGATCGTCAGCCAGTTCACGCTGGCCGCCGACGTGTCGGGCGGCAACCGACCGAGCCTCATCGGCGCAGCAGGGCCGGAACCCGGCCGGCGACTCTACGAACGCGTGGTCGCGACGGCGCGCTCATTGCACCCCAACGTGGCCTGCGGTGAGTTCGGCGCCGACATGCAGGTCAGCCTCGTTAACGAGGGGCCGGTGACGATTCCGATCACGCTGCGGTAGCCGGGGCCTCCGGCGCTGGCCCGCGTCAGGCCGCAGGCACCACGCCACTTCGGCTCACTGATAGCTGCGGGCGTCCTCGATCACTTTGCCGTCGTTTGGCAGGCTTCCCACGGCACACAGCTGGACCTCGCCGCGCAGCTTGGTCACATCGCGCATTGCATCGGTCAGTCGCACTGCCAAGCCTTCGGGTTCGCCTTCCACCTCCACGCGCAATGTCATGCGGTCATTCGCCATCTCGCCGCTGACCACCAGCCGTGCCTTGCGCACCTCCGGGTGGCGGCGCGCGATCTCGGCCACCTGCGCAGGGTGCACGAACATGCCGCGCACTTTGGCGGTTTGGTCGGCGCGGCCCATCCAGCCCTTGATGCGGGTGTTGCTGCGGCCGGTCGGGCAGGTGCCCGCCAGCACCGCCGAGAGGTCGCCGGTACCGAAGCGGATCAGCGGGTAGCCGGGGTTCAGCGTGGTGACGACGACCTCGCCGACCTCACCGTCCGGCACCGGGTCACCGGTGCCGGGCCGCACGATCTCGACGATCACGCCTTCATCCAGCACCAGGCCCTCGCGCGATGCGGTCTCATAGGCAATCAGCCCCAGGTCTGCCGTGCCGTAGCTCTGGTAGGCGGCAATGCCGCGCGCCAGGAACCAGTCGCACAGGCTCGGCGGGAAGGCCTCGCCCCCCACCGATGCCTTCGTCAGCGAGGGCAGGGCCATGCCGAGCTCGTCGGCCCTCTCCAGGATGATTTTCAAGAAGCTCGGCGTGCCGGTGTAGCCAGCCGGCTTCAACGTCGCCATCGCCTGCACCTGTTGCTCGGTCTGGCCAGTGCCGGCTGGGAACACCGTGCAGCCGATCGCGAAGGCGCCGCTCTCCATCATCGCGCCGGCCGGGGTGAAGTGGTAGCTGAAGCTGTTGTGCGCCAAGTCGCCGCTGCGAAAGCCTGCGGCGAACAGCGCCCGCGCCATGCGCCAATAGTCGGCCGTGCCGCCCTCGGGCTCGTGGATCGGGCCGGGCGAGGCAAACACCCGCAGCGCGCGCTGCGTGGGCGCCACTGCGCCCCAGGCGAGCGCCGAGAAGCCGCCGAACACATCGGGCGCGGCCGGGTCGTTCTGCCGTTCCAGCAATTCACGCTTGCGAACCACCGGCAGGCGGGCCAGCGCCTCGCGGCTGCAAACCTGCGCTGCGGTGACGCCCGCCAGGCTGACCGCAAACGCTGCGGCGTGCGCCTGTGCATGCGCAACCTGCACCGCCAGCGTCACCATCAACGCCTGTTCGCGTTGCACTGGATCACGGGATTCGAGCGCGTCGTAGTGCGCTGCAGCATGGGCGTTAGCGGTCATGGCATCGGGTTGGTTTGGCATTCAGCGCTCAATCTTCTTCATGTCGGTTCACCCGGCGCTTCGCGTCGTCGACCAGCTTGCGCTGGCCCGGTGGTGTGTCCACGGCATAGCGGTCGAAGCCCGTGCCGCTCGCTTTCTTCAGGTCGGCGACGAGTGCACCGGCGTCGTCGTGGAAGTGGATGAACGCGCTGCCCTTCAGGTAGAAGATGCCGGGTTTTGGCTCGCGCAAGGTCTTGATTTCGCGCAGCTGACGCAGCAAGGGCAGCAGGCGTTCCAGCGCGGCTTCATCGGCGTGGGCCATGGCGTTTCTCCTCGTGCGCTTTCTGCAGGCGACGTACGTTCATGCGAGCCAGCGCTTGCGGCGCTTGTAGCTCTTCACGTCCTTGAAGCTCTTGCGGGGGTTGGCGTCACCTGCGCCGCCCATGCCGAGGTAGAACTCCTTCACGTCCTCGTTCTCGCGCAGCGCCTTGGCCTCGCCGTCCATCACGATGCGGCCGCTCTCCAGGATGTAGCCGTAGTCGGCATAGCGCAGCGCCACATTGGTATTCTGCTCGGCCAGCAGGAAGGTGACCTTCTCGCGCTGGTTCAGGTCTTTCACGATCTCGAACACCTCTTCGACGATCTGCGGTGCCAGCCCCATCGACGGCTCGTCGAGCAGCACCATCTTCGGGTTCGCCATCAGCGCGCGGCCGATCGCGCACATCTGCTGTTCGCCGCCCGAGGTGTAGGCGGCCTGCGAGCTGCGGCGAGTCTTGAGGCGCGGGAAATAGTTGTAGACCTTCTCTAGCGTGGCGGCGATCGCGGCCTTGCCGTCGCGGCGCGTGTAGGCGCCGGTCATCAGGTTGTCTTCGATGCTCAGGTGGGCGAAGCAATGGCGCCCCTCCATCACCTGCACCACGCCGCGGTTCACCATCTCGGACGTGGACAACGACTCGATGCGCTCGCCACGCAGCTCGATCGACCCCTTCGTGACCTCGCCGCGCTCGCTGCGCAGCAGGTTGCTGACAGCGCGCAGTGTGGTGGTCTTGCCCGCGCCATTGCCACCCAGCAGCGCCACCACCTTGCCCTCGGGCACCTGCAGCGACACGCCCTTGAGCACCAGGATCACGTGGTTGTAAATGACTTCAATGCCATTCACGTTGAGAACGATGTTTTTAGTGTCCATAAGTTGTTGTCTTTACCAATCGACAGGCC
>CANJKD010000360.1 GCA_947474415.1 Burkholderiales bacterium
GGAATTCGAGATCCCCGAAACCATCGTGGACGCCGTGCGCATCCTCAACTCGGCCCCCATGCTGCAGGCAATGGGCAAGCGGCTGGACATCCCCAAGCTTGTGCCTGACCCCTATTTCACCGGCGGCGGCCTGAACGTGACCCTGCCAGGTGGCCTGCTGGACGCGCACGTGGACGGCAACTACCACGACGCCACAGGTCTGAACCGCCGCATCAATGCCATCGTCTACCTGAACCCGGAATGGCACCCCGAATGGGGCGGTGAGTTCGGCATCTACGACCGGGCGGGCGAATTGTGTGTGAAGCGTGTCGCCCCGCTGTTCAACCGCCTTGTGGTCTTCGACTCGCATGACTTCAGCTTCCACGGCCTTCCGGAACCGCTCGGCTTTCCGCCCGGCACATCGCGCAAGTCAATCATCCTGTACTACTACACGCTGGCCCAGCGCCCCGAACCGCAAGTGGCCGTGAACAGCCCTCACAGTGCGCTATGGAAAAAGCGTGACTTGCTCGACAAGCGGGGCAACAAGACCCGCGCATTCAAGTAGGAAGCAAACCCCTTACCATGTTTAAGGACAAGACACTCCTCATCACCGGTGGCACCGGCTCATTCGGAAACGCGGTGCTGCAGCGCTTCCTGCAGTCCGACTTTGGCGAGATCCGCATCTTCAGCCGCGACGAGAAGAAACAGGAGGACATGCGCATCCGCCTGAAGAGCGACAAGCTCAAGTTCTACATCGGCGACGTGCGGCAGTACGACAGCGTGCACGACGCGCTCAAAGGCGTGAACTACGTGTTTCACGCGGCAGCGCTGAAGCAGGTGCCGTCCTGCGAGTTCTATCCCATGGAAGCGGTGCGCACAAACGTGCTGGGCGCCGAGAACGTCATGCGCGCGTCGATCGACCACGGCGTCACACGCTGCGTGGTACTCAGTACCGACAAGGCGGTCTACCCGATCAACGCCATGGGCCTGTCGAAGGCGATGATGGAAAAGGTGATGGTCGCCAAGTCGCGTTTGTGCGACCCTGGCCAGACCGTGTTGTGCGGTACCCGATACGGCAACGTGATGGCGTCGCGTGGTTCCGTCATCCCGCTGTTTCTGGAGCAGCTTCGCGAAGGCAAGCCGCTGACCGTGACCGACCCGTCGATGACGCGTTTCCTGATGTCGCTCGAAGAGTCGGTCGATCTGGTGGTCTACGCATTCAAGCATGCCAAGGCGGGCGACATGTTCATCCAGAAGGCACCGGCCTGCACCGTGGGCGACCTGGCGCAAGCGTTGCGAGAGTTGCTGCAGGTTGATACGCCGATCAAGGTGATCGGCACGCGCCATGGCGAGAAACTCTACGAGTCCCTCGTCTCGCGCGAAGAGATGGCACGCGGAGAAGACCTGGGCGGCTACTACCGCATCCCGGCCGATTCGCGTGACCTGAACTATGAGAAGTACTTTGTTGAAGGCCAGACCGGCATGGCCGAAATCGACGACTACACCTCGCACAACACGCAGCGCCTGAACCTCGAAGAGGTCAAGAAGGTGCTCATGTCACTCGACATCGTGCGCGAGGCCGTCGCCCATGCTTAAGGTGATGACGGTGGTAGGCACCCGGCCGGAAGTCATCCGGCTGTCGCGCACGATCGAAAAGCTTGATCGCCACTGCAAGCACGTGCTGGTACACACGGGCCAGAACTACGACTACGAGCTGAACGAAGTCTTCTTCAGTGAACTCGGCATCCGCTCGCCGGACCACTTCCTGAATGCGGCAGGTGCTACCGCAGCCGAGACCATCGGCCAGGTCATCATGGCCGCAGACAAGGTGCTGGCCGAGGTGAACCCCGATGCGATGCTGCTGCTGGGCGACACGAACAGTGCCCTAGCCGCGATTGCCGCGAAACGCCGCAAGATCCCGATCTTCCACATGGAGGCGGGCAACCGTTGCTTCGATTTCCGTGTGCCCGAAGAGATCAACCGCCGCATCGTCGACCACATGGCCGACATCAACCTGCCCTACAGCCAGATTGCGCGCGACTACCTTCTTCGAGAAGGCCTGCCTCCCGACCAGATCATCGTCACTGGCAGCCCGATGCGCGAAGTGCTTCGGCACTATGCGGCAGGTATCGAAGCGTCAGACGTGCTTCAGCGCCTGAACCTGCGGGCCGGGCGCTACTTCGTCGTGAGTTCGCATCGCGAAGAGAACGTCGATGCGCCCGATCGCCTGTCCAAGGTGTTCGACATCCTCAATGCGCTGGCCGAAAGGTATGGCGAACCGGTGATCATCTCGACCCACCCGCGCACGCGCAAGCGCGCCGAGGCATCTGGCCTGCAAACCCACCCGCTGGTGCAGTTCCTGAAGCCGTTCGGGTTCATGGACTACATCAAGCTGCAGACGCAAGCGCGCGCCGTGGTGTCCGACAGCGGCACCATCACCGAGGAGTCGTCGATCCTCAACTTCCCCGCCATCAACATGCGCGATGTGCACGAGCGGCCCGAAGGTTTCGAGGAAGCGGCGGTCATGTTCACCGGCCTGAGCGTCGAGCGGATCATGGATGCGATGGGCGTGCTTGAAAGCCAGCCGCGCGGCGCAGAGCGAGCGCTGCACATGGTGCCCGACTACGCGGCGGACAATGTGTCTGACAAGGTCTTGCGCATCGTCATGAGCTACACCGACTTCGTGAACCGGAAGGTCTGGCACAAACCCCCGCAAGCTTGACCTTTCGCTCCTGCGCAGCGTGCCCTGGCAGGCCGCACGGCACTTCGCAGACCTGCTTGTCCAGGCCCCTCCTCCATGTCACTTGCCGCTTCCGGAATCCAGCGCTATCTCGCCGCGCGCGCGACTTTGCGACGCGTCGCCTACGAAGCATCGCTTCACGGCGAACGGCTTCGACAGCCGAAGCGGCGCCCTTGCGTCGTGATGTTCCCTTCCAACCAGCCGTGGTCTTCATCCAGCAACCTGCGTGCGTGGCTCGTTGCACCCGAGTTGCAGCGCCTGGGGTGGCGCGTCGTCGTGGTGCCGGAGCCGCTGTCGCTGGAACAACGCTTGCGGATACTGCGGCTCGAACGCCCCGATGTCATCTGGCTGCAGCAAACACGACACCCGTTGAACCAGGCACACCTTTACACGCCGACGCCCTGCGTTCTCGACGCCGACGACGCCGACTACCTTGACCCGCTCCACCACGAGCAGGTGGCGAAGTGTGCTGCCGATTCGGCCGCCGTCGTCGGTGGCAGCCAGTTCGTCGCTGAACTCCTTGGCCGGCACAACACCCGCCAGCATGTTCTTTGGACCTGCACTCCGAAGCCGCAACACCCACCTCAGGTCGCACCGGAGGATCGGGCACCGATCGTGGCCTGGGCCCATGAGCGCCCGATGCTGTTCCCGCACGAAGCAAGCCTGATGCGAGGTGTGATGGTCGAAGTCTGCCGGCGAACACCTTGCACGTTCTGGCTGTTCGGTAGCGAGCCCGCTGAAGCCGATGCCTGGCTTCAGCCCATCCGGGACGCTGGCGGCGAATGCGAGGCGATTCCGTTGATGCCCTACGACGCCTACCTGGGCAAAGTGGCGCAAGCCGCCGTTGGCCTGCAACCGGTGTGCCTGCAAAACGAGTTCAGCCGTGGCCGGTCTTTCGGCAAGATCCTGGCGTACCTGTCGGGTCAGGTGGCGGTGGTCGCGTCAGACGCAGTCGAGCACCCCAAGTTCTTCCGGTCGGGCCAGAACGGCTATCTGGCCACCGACGACATCGGTCAGTGGGTCGAACCTGTGGTTCGATTGTGCGAAGACCGCGCTCTGCGCCGCTCCATTGCATTGGCCGGCTGGCGCGATTTTCATGAGCGGCTCACGACCGAGGTGTTCGCGCGGCGGCTCGATCCGATTCTGCGCAATGTGATTGACTGCTACCGGGTTGCGCGGGGTGTGTCGCTGTGAATGCCCAGAACAAAAGCCTGAGGAACCGGATA
>CANJKD010000361.1 GCA_947474415.1 Burkholderiales bacterium
ACTCGAACAAGGTACTCGAAATGGTGCGGGTGATCGCGAAGTAGGCTGCGCCTGCTTGCCACGAAAGACGCGCCCGAGGGCGCGTTTTTTTGCTGCGTTCAGTGCCAGCGGCCGTGGCCGCGGTAGCCGCCGTAGTAGCCACCGTAATAGCCCAGGCCAAAGCCGACGAACGGGCTCAAGTAGACGGTGGGCGGTGCCACCACATAGGCCGGCGCCTGGGTGTAGTAGACGGTTTGCGGCGCGGCGGGCACCGCTTGCAAGGCCGAGGCGTCGGCCACCGGGCTGGCGCCGCTGTCGGTGGGCACCGGCAGGCTGTCGGCACCCGATTCGGCCGGCCGCACGTCGATCGCCATGCGCTTGCCGGGGTCACGTGCCATGCGGGTGCTGTAGCGATGGCCGGCATAGTCGTACATCACGTCGTAGCCAACCACGCGCGACTCGACCCGGTTCACGGTCTGGCAGCGACGCACCGGCACTTCAACGGCCGGCGCGTCGTTGGCTTCCAACTGGTTGCCGATCACCGAACCGGCCACTGCGCCCAGGCCAGTGGCCGCCGCCTGGCCGAAGCCGCCGCCGATCTGGTGGCCGAGCACGCCACCGGCGATCGCACCGATCACGGCGCCTACGCCGCTGGGCGCGGGCTGCACCACTTGCTGCTCGTCGCGGCAAACGCGTCGCGGCACCGAGACGGTGGTGGTCACCGGCGTGGCCGAAAGCACGTCGGCATATTCTGCGGCGTGCGCGCCAGCGGCGCCGAGGGCGGTGGCCAGCAGGCCGGCGAGCGGGATCAAGCGATGTGTCATGGTCTAACTCCTTGGCTCCGGTGGTGTGACCAGAGCACGTGGTCTACAGCATACGTCCGGGCCATGGCCCGGATGCACGCAGGGGGTAAAGAAGTGTTGCCACCCTGGTGGCTTGCGCGGGCCGCCAACGTTGCGCGCTTCTTGACGTTTCTTTGCAATGGGCTGCGTAGCCGCAATCACCCGGCGCGCGGCATCGGGCCCAATCGGGGCAGCGCAGCGCAAACGTGTAAAGTGCGCCGCATTCGGGAACTCGAAACAGGATCGCAGACGTGAACAAGTTCGGCAGGTGGCGCCTCTTCGGGTGCGCGGTGGTGGTTGCGGTGGTCTCAGGCTGTGGGAACAGTGGCAATTCATCCAGTTCGGCATCGCTGCGGCTCGTCAATGCGACGCTGACGCATGCGTCACTGGACTTGCTGGTCAACGCCGCCGTGGCGATTCCCGCCACTGCGATGGACAGCGTCAGCAATGCCGCTTCACCGTCTTCGGGCAGCGTGACCGTGCAGGTCAACGATGCAAGCACGGCCACCGCACTGGCCAGCGCGGTCGTTTCGCTCACGGGGGGCTCGCACTACACCATCGTCGCCTACGAGTCGGGCGGTGCGCTCAAAACGGCGGCACTCACCGAAGACTTCGCCGCGCCGGCGACGGGCTCGGCCCAGATGCGCTTTTACGACACCTCCACCGATGCGGGTGCGCTCGACGTCTACGTCACCACCGACACCGTCACGCCGTGGGACACCTACCTCGCCAGCGTTTCGACGCCGACGACCACCATGACGGCCAGCACCTCGCCAACGTCGAGCGGCTTTGGGCTTTACGCGGCCAGTACCTACCGCGTCTACGTAACCGGTGCCGGCAACAAGGCCGACTTGCGCAATGGGTTCGCGGGCACCACAGTGACACTCGCCAACCAGCAAACGGCCACCGTGCTGCTGACGCCAGCTTCGGGTGGTGTGCTGGTGAACGGCTCGACGGTGATCCAGCAGTTGGCGGGTGGCTATTCCGCCTTGCGCAATGCCACCGCGCGTGTGCGCCTCGTGGGTGCCGTCTCGGCCAACGCCGTTGTGGCCGCCACCGCTGGTTCAACGACCATCGACGCGGGCAATGTGGCGCCCAAGGTGGGCAATTACGTGATCGTGCCGGCGCCCAGCGTGCTGGCGGTCAACGTCAACGGCGCGGCCGTAACGCCGCCGGCGGCGTCGCTGGTGGCTGGCGTGGACGCCACGCTGTTGGTCTACGGCAACCCCGCCGCCGCCACGGCTTCGCTGATCACCGACAACAACCGGCGCCCCAGTGTGTCGACCAACATCAAGCTGCGCCTCGTCAACGGCATCACCGGCGCGCCGGGTTCGTTGTCGATGTCGGCCAACTTCAGCACGCTGGCCAGCGACACAGCCGCTGGCGCTGCATCGACCTACGGGCTGGTGGCTGGCAGCACCGCGATGCAGTTCGATGTGACATCCGCGCTCAAGCCTGAGTTCTTCACCACGCGGGCCTGAACGTGGGCTCCGACAAGGGCTACACGCTGTTCATGCTGGGTGACTCCAACTCCGTGCCGGCACGCGGCATCCTGATCAAGGACAGCAAGGACAATTGACCGGGAGTTGGCGTGCGGTGGCCGGCCTGGCACCGCCCGCGCGCAGGCCTTTTGGTTCTTTTGCCCCGCCCGGCCCGGCGGATGAAGGCCGTGCTGCGGCCACCATGTCAGAGCGAGCACGCCATGAAAATAGCATCCCGTAACGGTTCGGCCCTCGGCCTGCTGGCCCTGGCCTCGGTCGCCGCCGTCCTGTCCATGCCCGTGCAGGGCGCCGAGCGCGGTCCGCTGCGCAAGGTTCTGGCCGCCAGTGCGGCGGCGGAATCCGAGGCGCGCGTCATCGTCAAGTTCCGGGCCGACTCCAGCCTCATGCGCGCCCTGGCGGCGCGCAGCAACGGCGCCGCTGCGACGGACGGGCCGCAGCACGCGCAGGCCCTGTCGGCACGCCTCGGCCTGGCGTTGATCGACGGCCGCGTGCTCGGCGCACGCTCGCAACTGGTCCGCGCCAAGGGCATCAGCTCGAAAGACCTGGCGGCCCGGATCGCGGCCCAGACCGACGTGGAATATGCCGTGGTCGACGGCCGCATGCGGGCGCTCGCGGCACCGAACGACCCGCGCTACGCCAGCGGCCAGAGCGGTACGCCGGTGGTGGGCCAGTGGTACTTGCGGGCACCCAACAGCAGCAGCATCGTCGATGCCACCAGCGTTCTTTCGGCCATCAACGCCGAGGCTGCCTGGGCCATCACCACCGGCAAGCGCAGCGTCGTGGTCGCGGTGCTCGATACCGGCGTGCGGCCCGAACACCCCGACCTCGCCGGCAAGCTGCTACCCGGCTACGACTTCATCTCCAACGCCGGCAACGCCAACGATGGCGACGGCCGCGATGCCGACCCGACCGACCCCGGCGACGGCGTCACCGCAGCCGACGTCGGCACGGTGAGCGGTTGCGTCAGCGGCGACATCGGCCCTAGCAGTTGGCACGGCACGCAAACGGCCGGCATGATCGGCGCGGCCTCGAACAACGGCATCGGCATGGCCAGTGTCGGCCACGACGTGATGCTGCTGCCGGTGCGCGTGCTCGGCAAGTGCGGCGGCTACGACTCGGACATTCAGGACGCGATGAAGTGGGCCGCCGGCATCGCGGTTCCCGGCGTGCCGGCGAACCCGAACCCGGCCAAGATCATCAACCTCAGCCTGGGTGCGGCCGACACCTGCAGTGCGGCCTACATTGACGTGCTGCAACTGGTGGCGGCGCAAGGCGTGGTGGTCGTGGCCGCGGCCGGCAACGACGGCCTGACCGTGGGCACACCGGCGAATTGCCCCGGCGTGATCGCGGTGGCCGGCGTGCGCCATGCGGGCACCAAGGTCGGCTATTCCGACCTGGGCACCGAGATCGCCATCAGTGCCCCGGCGGGCAACTGCGTGAACACCACCGGCAGCTGCCTCTACCCGTTGTTGACCACGAGCAACGATGGCGTGCAAGCGCCTGGCGCCAGCGTCTACACCGACGGCGACGTCCACGTCACGCTGGGCACCAGCTTCTCGGCGCCGCTGGTGGCGGGGACGGCGGCGTTGATGTTTTCGGCCAATGCGACGCTGACGCCGA
>CANJKD010000362.1 GCA_947474415.1 Burkholderiales bacterium
CGTTCCATCTCATCAAGAAACTCGCGCTTGCGGGTTCGCTTCGTCGTCAGGTTCAGACCCAGGTCGGCTTGCTTCATGACTGTGATTTTCCCAGCCGCGTGAGCTTTGACCAAGCACATTCGGTCGGGCTTTATGCAGACCTTCCTTAGCTCGTCTGCATGGCTGAATTTGGCCCTGCGTCCTGCGCCGGCGACCTTCATGATCACGACCCTGAAGCACACTCGCCACCCGCCATGTCGAACCCGCAACGCATTCCCGGCATTCTCTTTGCCCTCGCCGCCGGCCTGATGTGGGGGCTGGTGTTCGTCGGCCCGCTGCTGCTGCCCGAGTACCCGGCCGCGTTGCAGGCCTTCGGCCGCTACCTTGCATTCGGGCTGATCGCGCTTCCGCTGGGCTGGTTCGACCGCGCCCGGCTGCGACAGCTTTCAAGGGCCGACTGGCTCGAAGCGCTGAAGCTCGCGCTGGTCGGCAACGTCGTCTACTACCTGCTGCTGGCCAGCGCGATCCAGCGCGCTGGCGGGCCGCTGCCGACGATGATCATCGGCACGCTGCCGGTGGTGATCACGATCACCTCGAAGCTGCGCCGGGCAGCGCCCGGTGCGCGCGCCGAAGCACCGCTGCCCTGGCTGCGCATGCTGCCGTCGCTGGCACTGATCGCGCTGGGCCTCGGGCTCGTCAACCACGCCGAACTGGCACAGCTTCGCAGCAACCCGGATGCTGACCTGGCGCGCTACGCATTCGGTGGCCTGCTCGCGGCCGGCGCTGTGGCCTGCTGGACCTGGTACCCGATCCGCAACGCCGAATGGCTGCGCGCCCACCCAGACCGCAGCCCGCGCGGCTGGGCCACCGCGCAGGGCCTGGCGACGCTGCCGCTGGCGCTGCTCGGCTACGCCGCGACCTGGGCCTGGCATGCCGCCAGCGGCAGCCCGTTCGCGATGCCGTTCGGCCCGCGCGCGGCCGACTTCCTGCTGCTGATGTTCGCGATCGGCCTGCTCGCCTCGTGGCTGGGCACGCTGTGCTGGAACGAGGCGAGCCAGCGCCTGCCGCCCGCACTGTCGGGCCCATTGATCGTGTTCGAGACGCTGGCCGCGCTGAGCTATGCCTTCATGCTCCGCCACAGCGTGCCACAGGCGGAAACGCTGGCCGGCGTGGTGTTTCTGGTGGCCGGCGTGGTGTGGGCGGTGCGCACGCAGCCGGTGGCGGTGAGTGCCGACGCGCACCCGAATTGAGCGTCGGCATCGCTGGGAAATCAACTCACCCACCGCAGTGGTGAGTTGGCAGTCGGGTCTTCAGCGCATCAACGGCGCATTCGGCAGTTCGTTCGGGTTGACATCGCCGGGGGCGAGCGCGAAGTGTTCGCGCAGCAGCGCATCGATGGCATCGATGGCCTGGTTCAGGCCGGCCTCGAACTGCCCGCCGTGGAACGCCGACTGCATCGCCGCCATGATGCGTTGCCAGCCGACCGAATCAACATGCCGGTTCAGGCCCCGATCGGCAACGATCTCGATCACCTGTTCGGCCACCATCAGGTAGACCAGCACGCCGTTGTTGTGCTCGGTGTCCCAGACGCGCAACTTGCCGAACAGGGCCACGGCACGCTCACGCGGCGTGGCGTTTCGGCGCAGGTAGCTCAACGGCAGGCCGGCCTCGACGCAGATGCGGATTTCACCGCTGTGGCGCGCTTCGCTCGCGGCCACACGGGCCTCGATGCGTTGCAGCGCGTCGGGTGCCAGCACGCGGCGCGCGTCGGCCGCGTCGAAGCGGCTGTGCTTGAGCAGGCGGAGCCAGCGGTTCGTCATGTTCGGGCCCGCCTCACCAGCCGCCGGAGGCACCGCCGCCGCCGAAGTTGCCACCGCCGCCGGAGCCGAACCCACCCCCCCCGCCACCGCCGCCGCGGCTGCGGCCCCCGCGGAAGCCGCCGCCGCCCCAGATGACCGGGCCGCCACGGCCCAGACTGCCCACGCCACTGCCGCCCAGGCCCATCACGCCGACCAGGAACAGCGCCACCAGGCCGGCGCCGCCCGCCATCAGCAGGCTCGCGGTCAGGAACCAGCCGATGCCACCGACCGCGCCACCTGTGAGCACCGAGCCGAGCTTGCGGCCGAAGATGCCAGTCAGCACCGCGCCCAGAATGGGCACACCGACGAACAGGAAGATGGCCAGGTCTTGCAGGTCGAAACCCTGCGAGCCACGTGCTGCGCCGCCGCCCCTGGCAGGGGGTGCAGCCAGGTTTTCACCGGCGATGCGCCGGCTCAATTGGTCGACCGCCGCGTTCAGGCCGCCCGCATAGTCGTTGGCCCTGAAGGCCGGCTTGATCTGCTCGTTGATGATGCGCCCGGCGATCACGTCGGGCACCGCTCCTTCGAGCGTTTTCGCGACCTCGATGTTGATGCGCCTGTCGTTCTTCGCGACGACGATGACGATGCCGTCGCCCACATCACGGCGCCCGACCTTCCAGGTGTCCGCCACACGCTGGCCATAGGTGGCAATGTCTTCTGGCTGCGAGGTCGGCACGATCAGCACCACGAGCTGCGAACCGCGCTGCGTTTCCAGCGCTTCGAGCTTGGCCGACAGCGCGTGCAGCTGGGCCGGCGTGAGCGTGGCGGTCTGGTCGATCACGCGGGCCGCGAGGGGCGGCACCGGCAGCACGTCTTGGGCACGGCAAACGCCGGAGCACAGCCCCGTGGCCAGCAGCAACATGGCAGTGAGGAGCGAGCGGAAGGGGCGCATCGGGGTCACGCCGAAGCGGGTGCTACTTCGACGCCGGCTTGTCGAAGCTGACCGTCGGCGGCACCGAGATCTGCGCTTCGTTCTGCACCGTGAAGCTGGGCTTGACCTGGTAGCCGAACAGCATCGCCGTCAGGTTGCTCGGGAAGCTGCGCGCCAGCACGTTGTAGTCGGCCACGGTCTTGATGTAGCGGTTGCGCGCCACGGTGATGCGGTTCTCGGTGCCTTCGAGCTGCACGCGCAGGTCTTGAAAGGCCGCGTTGGCCTTGAGCTGCGGGTACTGTTCGCTGACCACCATCAGGCGGCTCAACGCACCGGTCAGCTCGCCCTGTGCCTTCTGGAATTTCTCGAACGCTTCGGGGTTGTTGACCAGTTCCGGGGTGGCCTGGATGCTGGTGGCTCTAGAGCGCGCCTCGATCACCTTGGTCAAGGTGTCTTGCTCGAAGCTGGCTTCGCCCTTCACGCTGGCAACGATGTTCGGGATCAGGTCGGCACGGCGCTGGTACTGGTTCAGCACCTCGGACCACCCCGCCTTCACCTGCTCGTCGAGCGACTGGAAGTTGTTGTAGCCGCAGCCAGAGAGCGTGAGCGCGGCGAGCAAGGCGAACACGGCGGATCGAACGCGTGCGGCGGGCAAGGAGATCAGACCAATCATGTCGTTCCTTCGGAGGGTGGGCGGGGCGATGCGACCCCGCAGATGACGGACGAGCAGCGGGCAAGCGGCGAACAGCCGGCGAATGCCAGCCTGCCACGTCATTCGGTCGGCAGGAATCCCTCGATCGACAGGTAGCGCTCGCCGGTGTCGTAGTTGAAGCCGAGCACGGTGGCGCCGGCAGGCAGATCGGGCAGCTTCCGCGCGATGGCCGCCAGCGTGGCGCCCGACGAAATGCCGACCAGCAAGCCCTCTTCGCGCGCCGAGCGCCGCGCCATTTCGCGCGCGGCTTCGGCCTCGACCTGGATCACGCCGTCGAGCAGTGCGGTGTGCAGGTTGGCCGGGACGAAGCCGGCGCCGATGCCCTGGATCGGGTGCGGCGCGGGCGTGCCGCCGCTGATGACGGGCGACGCGCTCGGCTCGACCGCGTACACCTTCAGCTTCGGCCACATCGCCTTCAGCACCAGCGCGCAGCCGGTCAGGTGGCCGCCGGTGCCCACGCCGGTGATCATGGCGTCGATGCCGTCGGGAAAGTCAGCGGCTATCTCGAGCGCTGTGGTGCGC
>CANJKD010000363.1 GCA_947474415.1 Burkholderiales bacterium
CCCTGTTCAGAGCGCCACAGCCGCAGCAATTGCTCGTTCAGCCGATCACGCGTGATCTCGTCGAGCGCCCCAAAGGGCTCGTCCATCATCAGCAGCTTGGGCTCGAAGCTGAGCGCGCGTGCGATCGACACGCGTTGCTGCATGCCGCCCGACAACTGCCACGGGTACTTGCCCTCGAAGCCCGTCAGGCCGACGCGCTCCAGGTGTTCGAGCGCCACGCTGTGCGCCTTCGCGGGGTCAAGGCCGTGGATTTCCAGCGGCAGGCACACATTGCCCAGCACCGTGCGCCACGGAAACAGCGCGGGCGCCTGGAACACATAGCCGTAGGCGCGTGCCAGCCGCGCATCGCGGGCCGTCAGGCCGTTGACGAGCACGCTGCCCGATGTGACCTGCTCCAGATCGGCGATCACCCGCAGCAGCGTCGTCTTGCCGCAGCCCGACGGACCGATCAGCGACACGAACTCGCCCTCGCGAATGTTCAGGCTCACGTTGTCGAGCGCGTTGACGGTGTTCTCTTTGGCCGGGTAGACGACCGAGACGTTGCGGACTTCGACGGTGGCGGGGAAGGGTGGTGACATCAGAGAGAAATTCATTCGCCGCAGAGGGGCGGAGTTGACGGAGTTTTCACAGAGTTTAGAGATCAAGAAATGTTCTTACTCTGCGCAACTCCGCAAACTTCGTCCCTCTGCGGTAAAGCATTTGAGCTGGTTGGTTCAAACCCGCGCCGGGTTGTTCGGGTGCGTGGTCCAGTTGGCGTACTCGCCGCTCACCATTTGTCCGGTACGCGCATCGGTGTCACCCGGCTTCAAGGCATGCATCGTGATGCACTTCGGCACCGGGCACACCGACACGCACAGGTTGCAGCCGACGCACTCGGCGTCCATCACCTCGAAGTGGCGCTGGCCGTCTTTCATGGCCATGATGGCCTGGTGCGAGGTGTCTTCGCACACCACGTGGCAGCGGCCGCACTGGATGCACAGGTCTTGGTTGATCGCGGCCTTCTCGATGTGGTTCAGGTTCAGCTGGTTCCAGTTCACGATCGACGCCACGGCGCGGCCGCGGAAGGCGTCGATGTTCGCGAAGCCCTTCGCGTCCATGTACTCCGACAGGCCGCTGCACATGTCCTGGACGATCCTGAAACCGTAGGTCATTGCAGCGGTGCAGACCTGCACGTTGCCGCAACCGAGCGCGATGAATTCGGCGGCATCTTTCCAGGTCGTGATGCCGCCGATGCCCGAGATCGGCAGGTTCGCCATCTCGGCCGTGCGCGCGATCTCGGCCACCATGTTCTGTGCGATCGGTTTCACCGCCGGCCCGCAGTAGCCGCCGTGCGAACCGGTGCCGCCGGTGTTGGGGTAGATCAGCAGCGAGTCGAGGTCAACACCCATCACCGAGTTGATGGTGTTGATCAGCGACACCGCATCGGCGCCGCCGCGGTGCGCCGCGAGCGCGGGCGGCTTGATGTCGGCCACGTTCGGCGTCAGCTTCACGATCACCGGCAGCCGCGTGTACTGCTTGCACCAGCGCGTCACCATCTCGATGTACTCGGGCACCTGGCCGACGGCCGAACCCATGCCGCGTTCACTCATGCCGTGCGGGCAGCCGAAGTTCAGTTCGATGCCGTCGCAGCCAGTGTCTTCGACGCGCGGCAGGATGTCTTTCCAAGCCTGTTCCTCGCACGGCACCATGATCGACACCACCATCGCGCGGTCAGGCCAATTGCGCTTCACGCGCGCGATTTCTTCGAGGTTCACTTCCAGAGGCCGGTCGGTGATCAGCTCGATGTTGTTGAAACCGATCAGGCGCCGGTCTTGCGAGTACAGCGCGGCGTAGCGCGGGCCGTTGACGTTGACGACCGGTGGCCCGGCCTCGCCCAGCGTCTTCCAGACCACGCCGCCCCAGCCGGCCTCGAAGGCGCGCACGACGTTGGTTTCCTTGTCGGTCGGCGGCGCCGACGCGAGCCAGAACGGGTTCGGGCTCTTGATGCCCGCGAAGGTGATGCTGAGGTCAGCCATGGTGATGCAGTCTCGATGAGTCAGATTGCAGCGCGCCGCAAGCGGCGGGTCACGGGCCAGCGCGCCGCACGCGCTGGAGGGCCGGGCCGTCGCGCTGGATGCCGAAGGCGCAATCGATCGAGTGCGCGGCGATTTTGCCGTGCTCGACCGCCTCGACCGTCAGGTCTTGCCCGCCGTAAGTGCAGTCGCCGCCGGCCCACACTTTCGTCAGCGACGTGCGGCCTTCCGGATCGACCTTGATGCGCCCGCCTTGCAGCACCGCCGTCTGCAGCATCGGGTCTGCCAGCACGAGCGTCTGGCCGATCGCCTTCAGCACCGTGTCGGCCTCGATGTGCCACTGCTTGCCGGTTTTCTCCAGCCGGCCGCCGACCTCGTGCACGGTCGCGAAGGTGACGCCTTCGACGTGGCCGTCATTCGCGTCCAGCGACTTCAGCACGCTCCATTCGCGGATCGTCACGCCGTTCAGTTGCGCCCATTCCTGTTCGTCTTTAGAGGCCGGCATGCGTTGCTGGTCGCGGCGGTAGACGATGGTCACTTCCTGTGCGCCGAGCTTGCGAGACTGCACGGCCGCATCGATGGCCGTCATGCCACCGCCGATCACGACCACGCGCCGGCCCACCGGCACGGCAGCCGGGTCGTTCGCCTGGCGCAGGCCGGCGATGAAGTCGACTGCATCGCCCACGCCCGCAACGGTCTTATCGGCAAGCCCGAGCGTGTTGACGCCGGCCAGGCCGAGGCCAAGGAACACGGCGTCGAACTCCCGGGCCAGTTGGGCGAGCGTGAACTGCTCGCCCAGAACCTGTCCGCCTCGCATCTCGATGCCGCCGATCGAGAGCAACCAGTCGATCTCCTTCTGCGCGAAGTCATCCACGGTCTTGTAGGTGGCCAGGCCGTATTCGTTCAGGCCACCGGGTTTGCGCATGGCGTCGAATACGACCACGTCATGGCCGAACATCGCGCTGCGGTGCGCGCACGACAACCCGGCCGGTCCCGCGCCGACCACCGCAATGCGCTTGCCGGTGAGTGCGGCACGCGTGAACATCGGCACGCCGGGGTTGTTGAAATACGCATCGGTCGCGTGCCGCTGCAGCAGGCCGATCTCGACCGGCTTGTCCTCGTTCGTGTTGCGCACGCAGGCCTGTTCGCACAGTACTTCGGTCGGGCAGACGCGCGCGCACATGCCACCGAACACATTCGCCTCCAGGATGGCGCGCGCCGCGCCGCGCAGGTTGTCTTCACCGATGCGGCGGATGAAGGACGGGATGTCGATGCCGGTCGGGCATGCATTGACGCAGGGCGCGTCGAAGCAGTAATAACAGCGCTCGGCTTCGATCAGCGCCTGCACGGAGGTGAGTGGCGGGTGGGCGTCGCTGAAGTTGCTGGTGTACTGGCAAGCCGCGAGGCGGCCGGCCTTGATGTCGGGCGTGGGCATCGGTGGGCTTCCTGGATTCGGTATTCGGCTCGGGGGACGAGATGCAATCGATACGCCATCTGCGGTGGTGAGTTGAGTACGTCACATCGTGCGGAGGAGTCCATTGAAAGCCGCTCAAGCCGCACGTGCCACGGCTTGCGGCACATGCAGCCCGGCGTGCCGCTTCAGCGCATCGAACACCGGCGCGAACGCGGGCCGGTTCACATAGCGGCCGGCGCCACGTTCGGTGCGCAGTTCGCCGTCGATCCAGACGATCCGGCCCTGCGACAAGGTCACCTTCGCCAGGCCCGTGACCTGGCGCCCTTCGAACACGTTGTAGCCTACCTTCGACAGGCTGCCGGCCGTCGTGATCGTCTTCGTCGCGTGGGGATCCCAGACCACCAGGTCGGCGTCGCTGCCGACCGCGATGGCGCCCTTGCGCGGGTAGAGGTTGAAGATCTGCGCGCAGTTGGTGGAGGTCACGCGCACGAACTCGTTCGGCGTGAG
>CANJKD010000364.1 GCA_947474415.1 Burkholderiales bacterium
CGGCAATGCCCCGCAGGTCACCCTTCACGAGCGTGACCTGGGCACTGTTCATTGCCACGTCGGTGCCGGTGCCCATCGCCACACCCACGTCGGCCTTGGCCAGCGCCGGCGCATCGTTGATGCCGTCGCCGGCCATCGCCACGATTCGGCCCTCGCGTTGCAGCTTGTCGACCAAGGCCAGCTTGTCGGCGGGCTTGACCTCGCCGTGGTACTCGTCGATGCCCAGCTTCGCGGCCACGGCCTTGGCCGTCGTCAGCCCATCGCCCGTGGCCATGATCACGCGCAGGCCATCTGCCTTCAGCGCAGCCAGCGCCTCCATCGTGCTGGCCTTGATGGGGTCGGACACCGCCAGCAGCCCGGCCACCTTGCCATCGACCGCCAGCAGCATCACGCTCGCGCCCTCGACACGCAGCGCTTCGGCCTGCACCGTCAGCGATTCAACGGACACGCCCAGCTGCGTCATCAGCGCCGTGTTGCCGAGTGCCAGCTTCTTTCCACCCACACTGCCCTGAACGCCGATGCCGGTGCTCGACTCGAACCCTTCGGTCTTGTCGAGCACGAGCCCACGCTCCCGGGCCGCCTTCACGATGGCATCGGCCAACGGGTGCTCGCTGCCCTGGTCGAGGCTCGCCGCCAGGCGCAGCACCTCGTCCTCGGCAAATCCCGCTGCGGGCACGGCGCGGTCGAAGCGCGGCTTGCCTTCGGTGAGCGTGCCGGTCTTGTCGACGATCAGCGTGTCCACCTTGCGGAAGTTCTCGATCGCCGCTGCATCGCGAAACAGCACACCCTGGGTGGCGGCCTTGCCGGTGGCGACCATGATCGACATCGGCGTGGCCAGACCGAGCGCGCACGGGCAGGCGATGATGAGCACCGCCACGGCATTGATGAGGCCAAACACCCAACTCGGCTCGGGCCCGAACACGCCCCACACCACGAAGGTCAGCAAGGCGATGCTGACGACGGTGACGACGAAGTAGCCGGCCACCTGATCCGCCATGCGCTGCATTGGCGCCTTGGACCGCTGGGCCTGCAGCACCATCTGCACGATGCTGGCGAGCACGGTCTGCGAGCCGACATTCTCGGAGCGCATCACCAGCGCGCCGTTCGTGTTGAGCGTCGCACCGATCAACTTGTCACCCACACGCTTGGTCACGGGCACCGGCTCGCCGGTAAGCATGGACTCGTCGACCGCGCTGCTGCCTTCGATGACGACACGGTCGACAGGGACCTTCTCGCCCGGGCGCACGCGCAGCGAGTCGCCGACATGAACGTGGGTCAGCGGCACATCTTCCTCGGCACTATCGGCGTTGATCCGGCGCGCCGTCTTGGGCGCCAGGCCCAGCAGGGACTTGATGGCTGCCGAAGTCTGCGAGCGTGCCTTGAGTTCCAGGATCTGACCCAGCAAGGTCAGCGAGATGATGACCGCAGCCGCCTCGAAGTAGACCGACACCCGCCCCATCGAGACAAACGACGCGGGAAAGACACCTGGCACCACCGTGGCGACCACGCCGTAGACGAAGGCCGCCGAAGTGCCCAGCCCGATCAAGGTCCACATGTTCGGGCTGCGGTGAACCACCGACTGCAGCCCACGTGCAAAGAACGGCCCACCCGCCCGCAGGACGATGGGCAGGCTGAGCACGAGTTCGATCCAGCTCTGCGTGGCCATCTCGAACAAGTTCAATCGATGGCCCGCCATCGCCAGCACCGTGACGATGATGGTCAGGGGCAGCGTCCAGATGAAGCGCCGTTTGAAGTCTGTCAGCTCGGGGCTCTCGCCGTCATCGAGCCTGGGCATCTCGGGCTCCAGCGCCATGCCGCACTTGGGGCACGCGCCAGGGTGGTCTTGCCGCACCTCGGAGTGCATCGGGCAGGTGTAGACGGTGCCTGCAACTGCCGGCTCGGGCTCTGGGACCGGCGCCGCAGGGACCGAGGCGGGCAGGTTGAGGTACTGGCCCGGGTTGGCAGCGAATTTGGCCTTGCACCCCGCGCTGCAGAAGTAAACGGGCGCCCCTGCGTGCGCCAGGGCATGCGGCGATTGATCTGTGACTGTCATGCCGCAGACGGGGTCTTTGAGGTCTTCCACGGTCGGTTGCACGGGTCGCTCATGGGGTGCGTGGCCCTCGTGCCCTGGGTGTTTTTGCATGTCCATCGATTCACTCCTGCTTCATGTCAGCCGAGCCACTCGCGCCTGATGGCATGCCGCCCATCGGCATGCTGGACGAAGAGGCCATCGGCATGGTCGTCTGTGCCTGTGCGCCGGCCGCAAGGACAGCACGGTCAGCGGGGCAAGCATTGCCACGCGGAACCCATTGAGCACTTTCGAAGTTAACACTGTCTCCTTGTGTGTCAGTGGACCGCATCACTGTAGGAAGTGGCGAGCCGGCGCGCTGTCGGACGCCACCGCCAACCGACGCAGTCGCAGGCCGCGCAGCCCCGACAAGACCGGCAACGCCGCGCGTTCCGGCACACTCATTTGGCGACCTGGATCTCCGTCACCACGATGCCGCCGCCGGCCTTTTCTGCCCGGAACTTCACCTTGTCGCCGGGCTTGACCCTGTCAAGCATGGCCGGGTCCTTGACCTGAAACAGCATCGTCATGCCGGGCATGTCGAGGTTCCTGATCTCGCCGTGCTTGATGGTGATCTTCTTGGTGTCTTTGTCGACCTTGCGAACCTCGCCGTCGGTCATGTCGGTGGCATTGGCCTGGGCCACGACGGTGTCCTCGCCGCCGACAGGCGTTGTGGTGGCCTGCGCTGCGGCAGCGAACGACAGGGTTGAAACAACGACCATCGCGGTCGTGGAGATGAATGACTTCAAAGTGATCATGGTGTGTCCTTGCAGGATGGGTGTTGACGGGTCTGGCGCTTTGGCAGGGGCTGTCAGTGCTTGTGGTCGGCATGGCCGCCCACCTTCACGGGCGCTGCCGCACCCGCCACCACGACGTTCCCCTTCATGCCGGCTTCGAAGTGCCCTGCCTGCAGGCAGGCAAAGTCGAAGCTGCCGGCTTTCGTGAACTGCCACACCAACTCGCCGGTCTTGCCGGCCTCTACGCTGGCCTGGTTCGGGTCGGCGTGCTCCATCTCGGGGAACTTGAGCATCAGCGCGGCGTGCTCCCTCAGTTCCCTGATCGTGCCGAGCACCATCTCGTGCTTGAGCTTGCCTTCGTTCCTGAGCACGAAGCGAATCGTCTCGTTGCGCTTGACGGAGATGCTGGACGGATTGAAGCGCATGGCATCGCTCATCGTGATCTCGACCGTGCGGCTTGCCTTCTTCGGGTCCCCCGGCCTGCCCAGTGCCGAGGCATGGCCCTCGTGAGAAGAAGCGCCTGCCTTCTTGTCGTGGTCTTCGTCGCCGTGGGCAAAGGCGACACTGCCGATCACGATCAGGCCGATCGCGGAAAGCTTGTCGATGTGTTTCATGGAGGTCCTTTTAAGGTGCTTGGGGTAGGCCGTTCAGGTTTCAATGTCCGGAGTGACCGACCGGCTTGCGCACCTGTACTTCGACCGCGTTCACGGGCATGTTCGAGGTGGGCATCGCGGGCCTGCCTTCGGCCTGGAAACGGGCGGGCTCGGGCATCTGGCCCGTCCACTCAAAAGCCACCGTGCCCTTCGGGTGCGCGAACCAGCCGGGGTCTTGGTAGTCACCGGCCTTCTGGCCCTTGCGCACCTTCAGCAGGCTGAACATGCCACCCATCTCGACCGAACCGACCGGGCCTTCGCCGCTCATCATCGGCGCGGTGTTGTCGGGCAGCGGCATCTCCATCTCCGACATGTCGGCCATGCCGCGCTCGCCCATCACCATGTAGTCGGGGATCAGCTTCGTGATCTTCGCGGCGATGCCGGAGTGGTCGACGCCGATCAACGTGGGCACGTTGTGGCCCATCGCGTTCATCGTGTGGTGGCTCTTGTGGCAG
>CANJKD010000365.1 GCA_947474415.1 Burkholderiales bacterium
ACTTGATTTTTTAACGTTTTCGGTAGATACAATCCCGCTCCATTGTAGTGAAGCAGGGCGCCGTTCGAGGCGAAAAAGACAACGTGAGCGAACCCAAGACCTGGATGTGCCTCATCTGCGGATGGATCTACGACGAAGCCGCCGGCGACCCTGAGCACGACATTGCGCCGGGCACGGCTTGGGCAGCCGTACCGATGAACTGGACCTGCCCGGAATGCGGCGCCAGAAAAGAAGACTTCGAGATGGTCCAGATCTGATTCGGTCATGTCTTCATGATTCGGGCCGATCTGCCGAAAATCAAAAGCCAGGCGCCGCCGCGCACTGTGGTTTAGGAGAATGCTTGTTGAGCAATCAGGCCCCAATCGACCCGCTGTGTGTCAAGGTGCTGGTGATTGACGACAGCAACACCATTCGGCGCAGTGCCGAGATCTTCCTGAAGCAGGGAGGCCACGAAGTGCTGCTGGCCGAAGACGGGTTCGATGCACTGTCGAAGGTGAATGACCATGACCCGGACCTGATCTTCTGCGACATCCTGATGCCGCGCCTCGACGGCTACCAGACCTGCGCAATCATCAAGCGCAATGCCAGGTTTGCCGGCGTGCCGGTGATCATGCTGTCCAGCAAGGACGGCCTGTTCGACAAGGCCCGTGGCCGCATGGTGGGCTCGGAAGCCTACCTGACGAAACCCTTCACTAAGGACCAACTTCTGCAGGCAGTGGCCCAGCACCGGCGCCAGCCCTGACGATGCACTGAGGCCCGCGCGCGGCGCCGGCCGCCAAGGACGAGACCATGACGATTCACAAGATCCTGCTGGTGGACGATTCGAAGACCGAACTTCACTACCTCTCCGACTTGCTCGGCAAGCGCGGCTACACCGTGCGAACTGCGGAGAATGGCGAGGAAGCCATGCGCCATCTCGGCGAGGAAACGCCCGACCTGATCCTGATGGACGTCGTCATGCCGGGGCAGAACGGCTTCCAGCTGACCCGCACGATCACCCGTGATCCCCGCTTCGCCAACGTGCCGGTAATCATGTGCACGAGCAAGAACCAGGAAACCGACAAGGTCTGGGGCATGCGCCAGGGCGCTCGCGACTACATCGTCAAGCCGGTCAACGCGGACGAACTCGTCGCGAAGATCCATGCCTTCGACTGACGGCCGAGCGTCGCCCGTCTCGCCCCGCGCCCCGCCGGTTCCTACCCCCGATGGCCAACAAGCAAGCACTGCGCGACCTTCAGGCGCGACTCGCCGAACGTCTGCAGGCGGCACGCACCGAGGTGCGCGGTGTTTCGTGGCTGGCCATCGAGTGCAGCGGGCGCGGCTTTCTGCTGCCCCTGAAAGAAGCCGGCGAAATCTTCACCGCCGCACCGGTGCTGCCCGTCCCGCACAGTCATTCCTGGTTCATCGGAGTCGCGAACCTGCGGGGTCGTCTGCATGGAGTGGTCGACCTGGCGGGGTTCCTTGGCATCAAGTCTCGCGCGCTGCCCGATGCGGGCCGCGAACTGACCCGGCTGGTCGGATTCAACGCGTCGCTCGACATCAACTGCGTGCTGATGGTTGACCGGCTTGCCGGCTTGCGCAATGACGAGCAGATGACCCGGGAGACTGACGTCGGCGGCGTGCGGCCGGCGTTTGCCGGTGCTCGTTTGCACGATGCGTCAGGGCGGATCTGGCAGGAACTGAATCTGTCGGCGCTCGCTGCTGACGAGGCATTTTTGAAGATCGTGGGATGAGCCCAAGGGGCTGCCCCGAGGGTGAGCACCGGCGTGCACGGCACGACGGCCATTCAGTGGGGTCCGCCAGGGGCGCCCAAGCGAGAGATGACCGCACGAGGGCCACATGAGCTTCCTGAACAAGATCAAAGGTTGGGGTGGAAAAGATGGCGCTGCGGCTGAAATGACCGAGGCCGACCACACACCGCTGGCACAGGCATTGCCGATGTCCGAGCAAACCGGCGGGTTCGAGGTTCCGCCAGCTGCAGCGGCGTCCGATGTGGCGCAGCACGAGGCGCCGACGGTCCAGCAGGTGGCCGATCTCGACACCTCCATCATTTCCGAAGCCGCGCCGTCAGAGATGGCCGACTTTGCCGAAACCCGCGTCCCCGATGCCGATCTGGCCGGCGCCGCTGCAGCCGGCACCGGGCTGGCGCTGATCGGCCACCGGCCGGTGGCTGAGCAACAGCGCATCCTCGCCTTCATGGTGGGCCTGGGGCTGGTCGGCCTGGTCCTGATGACAGTGCTTTCGCTGGTGTCAGCGAACCGTGGTGCCGCCCAGGTGGGGGCCAGCGGCCAGGCTTTGATGCAGTCGCAACGGCTCGCCAAGTCGGTATCGCAGGCCTTGATCGGCAGCCCCCAGGCGTTTCCTGAAGTGCGCGAAAGTGCCGACGTGCTGGTGCGAAACGTGCGCAGTCTGCGCACCGGCGAAGGCGACATCGTGGCCGCGCCGTCCGGTGTGCAGAGTGCCCTCGAACCGATGCTTCCCCTCGTCGATCGGGCGGAGAAGAGCGCGGCCACCGTGCTGGGCCAGCAGAAGATCCTGACCCAGGTCGGGCAGGCATTGCGGGCCATCAACCGGCAGTCGTCCGACCTGCTCGAAACCGCTGAGACCGTGTCGTCGCTGAAGTTGCAGCAAGACGCCTCGTCGGCCGAGTTGTCGGCCGCCGGCCAGTTGGTGATGTTGACGCAGCGCATCGGCAAGTCGGCCAATGAATTCCTGACGATGGATGGCGTCAGCCCTGAGGCCGTGTTCCTGCTTGGCAAAGACCTGAACTCGTTCCGCGAGATCGCCCAGGGTCTGGCTGACGGCAACGCCGAGTTGCGCCTGCCCGGCACGAAAGACCCGCAGACCAGGGAGCGCCTCGTTGCCTTGCTGAAGCAGTACGAAGAGACACGGGCTCAGGCCAATGTGATTCTGGGCAACCTGCAGGGCCTCGTGTCGGCGCGTGAAGCGCAGGTCAGCATCATTGCCGACAGCGAACCGCTGCGCAAAGGCCTGGAAGTCGTGCAGGAGCAACTCAGCAGGGACACCGGTTTCAGCGGCGGGAGCCTGTTCCTGCTGCTGCTGGCTGCGGCGGTGCTGCTGCTGGGTGGGGCGGGCTTGCTGCGCCTGTATGTGCGTGACCAGGCAGAGCGCGCCGAATCGGCCGAGGACCAGAGGATGAATGCCGAGCGCGAGCAGCAGGAAGCCAAGCGCGTCAACGACGCGAACCAGGCCGCCATTTTGAGACTGATGAACGAGTTGCAAGCGGTGGCCGAGGGCGACCTGACGCAACAGGCGACGGTCACGGAAGACATCACCGGCGCGATTGCCGACTCGGTGAACTACACGGTGGAAGAGTTGCGCACGCTGGTGTCGCAGGTGCAGGGCACGGTGGGCCGGGTGACGGAAACCACACAGCAGGTGGAGGCCACGTCCATCGAACTGCTGGCCGCGTCGAGCGAACAGTTGCGCGAGATTCGCGACACCGGCGAGTCGGTGCTGCAGATGGCCAGCCGAATCAACGACGTGTCGGGTCAGGCGCAAGAAACTGCGGCGGTGGCGCGCCAGTCGCTCGACGCAGCCGAATCGGGCTTGCGTGCGGTGCAGAACACGATCGGTGGCATGAACTCGATTCGCGACCAGATCCAGGAAACCTCGAAGCGCATCAAGCGGCTCGGTGAGTCCTCGCAGGAGATCGGCGAAATCACCGAACTGATCTCGGACATTACCGAACAGACCAACGTGCTTGCGCTCAACGCCGCGATCCAGGCGGCGTCTGCCGGCGAAGCCGGCCGAGGCTTCTCGGTCGTCGCCGAAGAAGTGCAGCGGCTGGCCGAACGCTCGGGCGACGCCACGCGCCAGATTGCTGCGCTGGTGAAGACGATTCAGACCGACACCCAGGATGCGGTGGGCGCCATGGAGCGCAGC
>CANJKD010000366.1 GCA_947474415.1 Burkholderiales bacterium
CCTCGTGGAGCATACGTTACAAACTATTATGGCACTACATTTCACTCTTTGAGCGACCCCCAGCATCCATGCGGGCTAGCGGCCGACGAGATCGGGAAACGGGCCGGAAAGTGACAAAGTCGGGCTAACCCCGTCGTTGCGCAGCAGTTCACCGAAGCGCGCCAGGTCACGCAGGCAGCAGTTCAGGCCGCCGCCGGCGAATTCGGTGCCGGTGCTGTCGACCATCAGGTCGGCGTCCTGCTCTGCGCCGATCTGCGACCAGACGCGCTGCTGCAGAAGTTCACTCAATGACAGCCCGGTCACGCGGCGCAGCACCCAGCCCAGCGCATCGGTGTTGACGGTCTTGTACGCGAACGCCTCGCCATGCGGGCCGGCCTGGCGCAAGGTGGCAAGGAACTCGTAGAAGCTGCTCGGGCCGCTGTGATCGGCGGGGCGGTGCAACACACCCCCGGCACGGCCGTGTTGCCAAATCTCGGCATCCGGGTTCGTGTAGTCCTCGGAATAATGGATGGCGGTGGTCATGTCGAGCACCTGCCTCAGCGTCGCGTTGCCCAGGCCGCTGAGGCCGAGTTCGGGCACGTACGAGGCCACCGGCGCCAACGGGTCGAGCACGCCTTCGGCGACCAGCGACGCCGCGATCATGCCGAAGAACGACTTGGTCACCGACCAGGCGATGTGCGACTGGGGCTCGGCCAGTGCGCCGAAGTAGCGTTCTTGGACGATGCGGCCGCGGTGCAGCACCACGATGCCGTCGGTGTAGTTGGCGGCCAGAGACTCGGCCCAGGTCATCGGCGTCGTGCGCCCGATCGGCGTGAACGTGACGCCGTCGATGTCGTCGCTCTCGGCGCGCGGCAACACGCTCACGCCGCCGAACCCACGCGAAACCCGGGTGGTCGGCATCAGGCGCCGGATGTTCGAGTAGGCCCAGCGCAGCTTCGGGAAGGTGTACATGCCGCCGTCGTCGAAGCGCACCTGGCGTTCCATGGGCGGCGGCGAGCCTTGCATCCATCCCAAGGCGATCGGGTCGCTGGCGGCAGCGTCAAGTGGTTCGGGGCTTGGCGGCACATCGGCGGCAGCGTCGGTCATGGCGAAGTGGGCATGGCCACAGGTGGTTGTGCTCCCATTCTGAGGCACATCCGTGGCCGCACCGCCCTGCGCGCGCCAGCCCGGATCAGGCCGGTGCGATAAGGTCCTTGATCTGCTGCAGCGCCGCCGGGTCGTCCATCGTCGTCAAGTCACCAGGGTCACGGTGCTCGCACACCGCCTGGATCGCGCGGCGCAGCATCTTGCCGGAGCGCGTCTTCGGCAGCAGGGTCACGAAGTGGACCCGCGCCGGCCGCGCCAGCGCGCCGAGGTGGCCATCGACCACCTTCATGATCTCGCCTTCGAGCTTCAGCCGCGCCGCCACGTCGATGAGCGCGGATGCATCTTTCGCAACCGCGAACGCCACCGCCACCTGGCCCTTCAGCGCATCGGCCACGCCGACCACGGCGACCTCGGCCACGTTTGGGTGGTTCGAAATGCTTTCCTCGATCTCGCGCGTGCCGAGCCGGTGGCCCGCCACGTTGATCACGTCGTCGGTGCGGCCGAGGATGAAGTAGTAGCCGTCGGCATCGCGAACCGCCCAGTCGAAGGTGTTGTAGAGCTGCTTGCCGGGAATATCGCTCCAGTAGGTGTTCACGAAACGTTCATCGTCACGCCACACGGTCTGCAGGCAGCCCGGAGGCAACGGCCCGGCGATCGCCAGCACGCCCTTCTGGTTCGGCTTGGTGATCTCTTCGAAGCTCGCTTCGTTGATCAGCTTCACGTCGTAGCCATACATTGCGACGCCGGGGCTGCCGAGCCTGCTGACGGCCGGCTCCACGCCATTCGCGAGGGCCAGGATCGGCCAGCCCGATTCGGTCTGCCAGTAGTTGTCGATGATGGGCCGCCCCAGGGCTTCGGCGATCCAGCGCGCAGTCGGCTCGTCGAGCGGCTCGCCGGCCAGGAACAGCGCACGCAACGAGCTCAGGTCGTATTGCGTGAGGAACTTCGGGTCGTGTCTTTTCAGCACCCGCACGGCGGTCGGCGCACTGAACATCACGGTGACCTTGTACTGTTCGACCAAGCGCCACCACACGCCGGCATCGGGCCGCGTCGGCAGGCCCTCGTACATGATCGTGGCCATGCCGGCAATCAGCGGGCCGTAAATGATGTAGCTGTGGCCGACGACCCAGCCGATGTCGCTGGTGCAGAAAAACGTCTCGCTGGGTGGACCTTGCGGCCCTTCGAGCGGTGCGCAGAAGATGTGCCTCATGCTTGCGGCCAGCGCTACCGTGTAGCCGCCGGTGTCGCGCTGCACGCCCTTGGGCTTGCCGGTGGTGCCGCTGGTGTACAGCGTGTAGCTGGGGTGCTCGGACGCCAGCCAGACGCAGGGCACGATCGTCCCGAGGTGCTGCTGGCGCAAGGCCGCATAGTCTTCGTCGCGGCCGGCGGTCATCGCCATGGGTGCCAGGCCGCGGTTCACCATCAGCACCTTGGCGGGCTTGTGATCCGCCAGCCGGATCGCCTCATCGAGCAAGGGCTTGTAGGCAATGACCTTGCCGGAGCGGCTGCCGGCGTCGGCACTGACGATCACGGCAGGCTGCGCGTCGTCGATGCGGCTCGCCAGGCTGCCGCTGGCAAATCCGCCGAACACCACGCAGTGGATGGCGCCGATGCGCGCACAGGCGAGCATCGCGAACGCGGCCTGCGGGATCATCGGCAGGTAGATCAGCACCCGGTCGCCCTGCTTCACGCCGAGGCTCATCAGGCTGGCCGCCATGCGCTGCACTTCGGCGTGCAGTTCAGCAAAGCTGTAACTGCACTCCTCGTCGGTTTCGGTCGAGACAAAAATGAGCGCGTTCTGATCGGCACGGTCTTGCAGATGCCGGTCAACCGCGTTGTGACACAGGTTGGTCGTGCCGCCGACAAACCACTTCGCAAACGGCGGACGGCTGTAGTCGCACACTTCAACGAAGGGTTCGTGCCAATCGATCAGCGCGGCCTGTTCGGCCCAGAAACCGTGGCGATCAACAATCGAGCGGCGGTGAAACTCGGCATAGTTGACCGGCAGCATGGCGTGTGCGGCGGGCGAAGCTTGGGTCATGGCGGGCTGTCTCGTTGGGTGTTGTGTCTCGGTTCGCATTGAGCGACCGCGCGCTTACGAACCGCTGACGCAGCCAACAGTCTGCGGCATGTGCCGAAGCACTTGCCGCGAGACTTGCGCAGTCAACGTCGACGGCAAACGACTCGCGTCAGAGGCTCACAACCACCCGGCCGCGCACCTGGCCATCCATCAACGCATGGGCCTTGGAGATAGCTTGAGCGAGCGGCACGACTTCGGTGATGGCCGCCAGTGCCGTTGCATCGAGGTCCACCGCGAGCCGCGCCCATGCCTCGCGGCGCGCGCCCAGAGGCGCCATCACACTGTCGGTGCCGGCCAGCGTGACGCCGCGCAGGATGAAGGGCAGAACCGTGCCCGGAAGGTCGGCGCCCTGCGCCAACCCGCACGCGGCGACGACACCGCCGTAGCGCGTCTGCGCCAGCGCGTTGACGAGGGTGTGGCTGCCCACCGCGTCGACCACGGCGGCCCAACGCTCCTTCTGCATCGGCTTGCCGGGTGCACTCAATTCGGCGCGATCAATCACCGCGGTCGCGCCCAGGCCGGTGAGGTACGCGGCTTCGGCGAGTTTGCCGGTGGCGGCGGTCACACGGTGGCCGAGCTTGGCCAACAAGGCCGTGGCCACGCTGCCGACGCCACCGGTGGCGCCGGTCACCAGCACCTCGCCATCGCCCGGCTTGATGCCGTGCCTTTCGAGCGCCAGCACGCACAGCATCGCGGTGTATCCGGCGGTGCCGATCGCCATCGCCTGCAGGGTCGAGA
>CANJKD010000367.1 GCA_947474415.1 Burkholderiales bacterium
GCCCCGTGTAAAGCCCAGCGGCAGTGAGATCGCAGCGGCCACGATCACCAGTTGGTAGCCCCAGAAGTGGATCGAAGCCAGCGCGCTGGAGATGAGCTGCGTCTGGCAGGTTCGTTGCACCACGTAGTAGCTCGTGGCCATCAGCGAGCAGCCGCCGAACGCGAAGATCACCGCGTTCGTGTGCAATGGCCGCAGGCGCCCATAGCTCAGCCAGGGAACGCCGAAATTCAGCTCGGGCCAGGTGAGCTGGGCGGCGATGAACACGCCCACGAGCATGCCCACCACGCCCCACAACACCGCAGCAATCGAAAAATTTCGAACCACCGTGTCGTCGAATACGGACGCGGCTCCCGCCGTCATTGAGCTGCTGGCCATATTCGCTCCTTCTTGAACTATCAGGCTGTACCTGATTGTTCAACCCGCTTCTCGCGCGGTGCTTGATCCCTGTCAACGTCGATAGAGTCTTCGTCGAAGATGCGCGTGGCTTCGCTTTCGAGATCGTCGAACTGACCGCTGCCCAGCGCCCAGCGGAACAGGGCCATCAGCCCGAACACGAGCAGCACCGACATCGGTATCAACAGATACAGCACTTCCACGGCGCTCAGCCTCCGGGGTCGCCGTGGCGCAGCGGCGCCGCAACGCGTAACGCGTTCAGCACCACACCGAGCGAACTGGCGGCCATGCCGAGCCCCGCCGCCCACGGCGGAAACAGCCCGGCCAGCGCCAGCGGCACGCAGACGGCGTTGTAGGCCACCGCCCAGCCCAGGTTCTGGCGCACCACGCGCATCGCCTGGCGCGCGGTGCCTTGCGCCACCAGCATGTCGGACAGCCGGCCCGAGAGCAGGATGAAGTCGGCCTTCGAGCGCGTGACCGCTGCGCCCTCGCCCATCGCGAACGACACGTCGGCGCGCGCGATCACCGGCGCATCGTTCACGCCGTCGCCGACCATGCCGACGCGCTGGCCGGCACCTTGTGCGGCCGTGATGCGCTGCAGCTTCGCCTCGGGGGTGGCGCCGCCCTGCGCGTCGGCAATGTGCAGGCGCTGCGCAAGGGCTTCGACACGCGCCGGCGAATCACCCGACAACAGCGCGACCTTCAAGCCGGCGTCATACAGCGCCTGCACGGTGGCCGCCGCATCAGGCCGCAAGACCTCGGCAAATTCGAAGCGGGCCAGCGCGCCACGCTCGTCACCGAACCAGACCTCGCTGCCGGAAGCTGTGGCGCCATCGGCATCGGGCGTGCCCGAAGGGGCCGCCGCTTCCACCCAGGCGCGGGCACCGAGCCGAAATCGGCCACCACCGGGCGCGGTGGCGCGCAAACCGAGACCGGGCAACTCTTCCACGCTCGTCCAGGCCGTGGCCTCGCCGTGCGCGTGGGCCGCCAGCGTGCGCGACAGCGGGTGCGACGACTGGGCCGCCAGCGAGCCGGCGAGCGCGAGAAGCGTTGCGTCGTCGAGCCCACGCATCGAAGCAGTGGGAAGCCGATTCAGGCGCCCGAGCTCAAGCCGGTCTTCCGTCAGCGTGCCGGTCTTGTCGAAGAACAGCTGCTCGATGCCGACGAGCGCTTCAAGCGCATCCAGCCGCTGCACCAGCACGCCGCGCTTCGCCAACGCGCCGGCCGCCGCCAGCAGGGCCGAGGGCGCGGCCAGCGACAGCGCGCACGGGCACGTCACGATCAGCACCGACACCATCACCCAGACCGCGCGGCTCGGGTCGATCTGCGACCACACCGCCGCAGCGCCAAGCGCCAGCAGCAGCACGCCCCACAGGAACGGCTTGGCGATGCGGTCGGCGGCACGCAGCACCTGCGGCCGCTGCGTGAGCGCGCCGCGCATCAGCGCGACGATGCCTTCATAGCGCGTCTGCGCACCAAGCCGCTCGACCCGCAGCGACACCGGCGACAGCAGGTTCAGGCTGCCGGCCAACACCTCGTCACCCGGCGCCTTCGCGACCCGCCACGACTCGCCGGTCAGCAAGGCTTCGTCGGCCTCGGTGTGGCCGTCGAAGAGACGGCCGTCGGCCGGGAAGGCTTCGCCGCGCAGCACGCGCACGGCGTCGCCAGGGCGCAACTCGGCCAGCGCGACGACGACGATGGCGCCGTGCGCGTCGATGCGCCGCGCACTGTCGGGCAGGCGTGACGCCGCACCTTCGAGCGCCGCCGCGACGCGGTGGCGGGCCTTCAGTTCGAGGTAGCGCCCGATCATCAGGAAGCTGACGAACATCGTCATCGAATCGAAGTAGACCTCGTGGCCGAAGAGGCCGGCGGGCTCGAACATCGCGCCGCTGCTGACGATGAAGGTAACGGCGATGCCGAGCGCGACCGGCACGTCCATGCCGACCTGCCCTTGCCGCAGGCTGCGCCACGCCTCACCGAAGAACGGGCCGGCCGAGAACACCAGCACTGGCACGCTCAGCAGCCAGCTCGCCCACAGTAGCAGGCGCTGCATGTCGGGCGCCACCGTGCCGGGTCCGGCGATGTACAGAGGCGTGGCGTACATCATCACCTGCATCATGCAGAACACCGCGACGAACAGCCGCCACAGGGCGCTGCGCTGGGCTTGCAGGCGCAGCGTGCGGGCCGAGCCGGCCACGTCGGGCACCGCGCCGTAGCCGGCGCGCTCGACCGCGTCGACGAGTTGTGAAGGGCGGGTCAGCGCGGCGTCCCAGCGGATCGAGGCGCGGCCGGTAGCGGCACTGACGCGCGCCTCGATCATGCCCGGCACGCGCTGCAGGGCGGCCTCGATCATGCTCGTGCAGGCGGCACAGTACAGGCCCGACATCTGGAAGTACGACAGGCCCACGCGCCGGCCGTCGGGCAGTTGGTCCCAGGTGGTGTAGCCCGCCTGGCCGTTCGGGTCGTCGAGCAGGCTCGCTGCCGGGCGCGGTGGCGCAGCGGCAAACGCCGACGGAGCGGGAAGGGAAGGCATGGTCGTGGGCTGGCCCTGAGGCGGGAAACGGCACGCGCGTGGATGCCAACGGACGAATCAGCAACGCTAGGCGACGCGAGCCTTTTCGGTATTGATCTTCATCAAATGATCGGAGTCAACATGTCGACCAGCCCCTTCACGACGCGGCATGGCGCACCGGCAACGTTCAGGCCAAAGTGGAGAAAATCGCGTTGAACCTATTGCGGTCTGTGCATTCCGGCGGTAACACTCCAAGCCAGGCCGCAAGCCCTCGCACCGCCAGCCTCTTCCATGAACCGGGCGCCGGCCACTGCGCCTCTTGCTGCGGAACAACCAGGAGCCCAACCGTGAAGCGGAGCCTGGCCCGCAAGCCCTTCTACCAGTCGCTCTACCTCCAGGCCATCACGGCCATCATCATCGGCGTGCTGCTGGAGCACTTCTTCCCGAGCACTGGCGAAGCGATGAAGCCGCTCGGCGACGGCTTCATCAAGCTGATCACGATGATCATCGCGGCGATTATTTTCTGCACCGTGGTGCTGGGCATCGCCGGCATGGAAGACATGAAGAAGGTCGGCAAGACCGGCGGCCTGGCCCTTCTGTACTTCGAGGCCGTGAGTTCGATGGCGCTGGTGGTCGGGCTGGTGGTGATCAACATCGTGCCGCCCGGCGTGGGCATGAACATCGACGCGAGCACGCTCGACACCAAAGGCATCGCGGCCTACACCGACCCGGGCAAGATGGCCTCGACCAGCGACTTCCTGCTGGCCAGCATCCCGCCCACCGTGGTCGATGCGTTCGCGAAGGGCGAGATCCTTCATGTGCTGCTGGTGGCCGTGATGTTCGGCTTCGCATTGCACAAGTTCGGCGGCTGCGGCACGCTGGAGTTCGACTTCATCGAGAAGCTATCGCACCTGCTGTTCGGTATCGTCGGCACCACCATGAAAGTGACGCCGATCGGCGCGTGCGGCGCCATGGCCTTCACGATCGGCAAGTAC
>CANJKD010000368.1 GCA_947474415.1 Burkholderiales bacterium
ACGCGACATTGCAGTACGTCAAGGCTGCTGCGGAGCAGTTCAAAGCTGCAGACCGGTGGGCGGTCCTTGTGCGCTACGTGAGCGACCGCATCGTGCCATCTCTCGAGCCGTTCAAACCGCCACCCGGGCTGCCGGCGACGGGGTAACTGTCGGATTTAGGATGAAGCCGCCAAAGGTCACGCCATAGATCAGGCTCAAAGCCCAGCCGTATTTCTCGAACAAGCAGGCCACGTGTTCACGCAGGGTGGCGTGCGGGTCCAGATCGGGCGGCTCCTCCGCGAAGACGATCATCACGACCATCGGCAATGCGATGGCCGCAGCCCCGAATCCGTAGACGGCTTGCCAGCCAAAGGCCTGCGCCAGCGGTGGGGCCACCAACACCGACAAGGCCGTGCCCACATTCCCGGCACCCACCAGGCCCATCGCGAGTCCCTTGTAGCGAGGCGGGAACGAGCCGGAGCCCAAGGACAAGGCCACGCCGAAACTGGCGCCGGCAATGCCCAGCAACACGCCCATCGCGAGCAAGTCGTTGAAGGTGTGGACCATGAACAACCCGAACAGCATGGCCACTGCGATGAGCGACGTTTGGACCAGCGTCGCCTTCTTGCGACCGATGTACTGCGCCAGCACGCCGAGCGGAAGTCGCATCAACGCGCCAGCGAAGATCGGTATCGACAGCATCAGGCCTTTTTGCGCCGGCGTGAGCTGGAACGTCTCGCTGATGAAGGGCGCCATGGCACCATTGAGCACCCAGATGCAGCACGAAAACGTGAAGTAGAGACACGACGCAAACAGCGTCGGCGCGTGCCCCGTTTGCAGGAATGTCTTGAACGCCACCTTGGAATCCTTGCTCTCGAATGGTGCTGCTCCCAAACAAGCCAGGGAGTGGTCGGGAGGCAGCGAATGCGAATCCCGTGCCAGATGCGCGTTGATCCCCCCGGACGCGGGGCGCGTCCAGCGAGTCGGGCGGATATCATCAACCTAGGGATGTTTCGGTTCAGGCCGGCTTTTCGCTTGCAAACAGCAGCCCTCGCGACCAAGATTGAAACAAACGATTCGGCTGTCCGGTGCCCCGGGAAGCAGGAACATAGAATCCATGAACCAGACGACACTGTCGGCCCCGGCAGACCTCAGCGAGGCAAGCCGTTCGTTGGCCGTTTCGCTGGGCGCGACGGATGCGGGCCTGGCCAGTGGGTTGCTGGAAGTGCTCGACCGAATGGATGCCCTCGTGAGCATCAAGGAGGTCGCGTCGGGTGTCTACGTCTATGCCAATTTGCGCATGGCGGCTTTGTTTGACCGCGAACCGGCCGGGCTCCTGAGCAGCCGAGATGCCGAGTTGATGGAGCCGGCCCAGGCGAACGCGATCCGGGCCGCCGAGCAGACCGCGCTGGCGCATGTGGCCTGCACCGTCGGCCAGCAACGCATCGAGCGCAACGGGCATCGGCGTGAATTCAGCGTCAACCGGGTCAGCCTCCCGCGCGACGACGGCAGTACACCGCGCCATGTGCTGAGCGTCTGGATCGAACTGACGGCGCAGCGCCAGCGCGAGATGCAGTTGCAGCAGGCCCTGACGCAACTCGAACAGCAGCAGGTCGCAACCGAAATTCAGCGCCGTGAAACGCAAGACCACGCGGTGCGCGACAGCGCGACCGGCCTGTACCAACGCCTGCATTTCGACGACCAGTTGCGTCGCGAGGTCGATCTGTCCTCTCGTGAGCACCGTGAGTTCGCACTCGTTTCGATCGCCATCGACCCGCACAGCGATGCCGTGAAAGCCCTCGGCGTCGACGCCCGCATGCGGGTGCTCGAATCGCTGGGCCGATTGCTGCGCGGGAACACGCGCGCCATGGACGCTTCCTGCCGGCTCGGCGAAGACCGCTTCGCGGTGCTGTTGTCAGGCGTCGGGCTGGCAACGGCGCATTCCCGCATGGAAGGCTTGCGGCGCCAATGTGCGACCCAGATCGTCGTGTTCGAAGGCCGTGACCTGGGCTTCACCGTGTCGATGGGGGTGGCAAGCTTCCCGCACACCGCGCACAGCGAAGAAGACCTGATGTGCGCTGCCGACCTGGCCTTGGCCGAGGCCTGCAAGTGGGGCGGCAACCATGTCGCGCTGGCCAGCATTCGATTCGAACCAGGCGAAGCCTGAGAGCGCTCCCTGGGCGGCGGCATGGATCGTCCGCCCCAAGGGTCACGAAGAAGCCCCGTTGCAGCACCGGGCGTTGAGGAAACTGCGGGCGGCGGTGCGTTTCTTCGTGATGCGCTGGCGGGCAGCTTGGCCACGCGGCCAGGCCGTTGCGCCGGGGTTCAGTGGCCGTCGAGCAGCCGCACCACGGCAGCCCATTCCTCGGGTGTGACCGGCGTGATCGACAGGCGGTTGCCTCGGCGCAGCACCTGCATCGTCGCCAATGCCGGCTCGGTGCGCATCGCCGCCAATGACAGCAACCGCGTCTTGCGCACCAGCTTCACATCGACATTCAGCCAGCGCGGGGCCGTCGCGGCAGACGCCTTGTCGAAGTAGGGGCTGTGCGGGTCGAACTGGCTCGCGTCGGCGTAGGCTGTGCTGGCCACCTCTGCGAAGCCCGCAACACCGGGTTCGGCGCATGACGAGTGGTAGAACAGTACGCCCTCGCCGGGCTGCATCGCATCGCGCATGAAGTTGCGCGCCTGGCGGTTGCGAACCCCGATCCAGGGCACGGTTTGCGAAGTGGCGGCGGCGAGGTCATCGATGCTGCATTCCGAGGGCTCGCTCTTCATCAACCAGTGCATATCAGCCTCTCGCCGTGCCGCCGACCCCCGCCCGGCCCAGCCCGTGTTTTCGCGCGAAAGCCGAACCGTTGGAATGGGGAAGGTGTCCGCCGCAAACCGTGAGCCGCATTCCTGAACCCAGGCAGTTCAGGTGGGCGAGGTCAGCCCGGTATCGGGTTCATCTGACGCGAGACGATCACGCCAACCGGGCAATGTTCCAAGCCCTTGCTCATAGAGCATCGGTTCAAGGAAATATAAAACTCACGCGAATGCAACGGACGATTTCATTCTACGTCCGATGCTGCGGCAAGCGTGTGGCACACCGCGCAATAGTCCGCCAGCGCGATGGCCTGTCACAGCAGTTGGCCGTTCGCGCCAAGGGCTTGGTCGAGCCGCTGGATGAGCCCGTTGACGTCGACCGTGCCGCTGTCCATGGCTGCCGAATTTGCGCTGCCGCTGGGCGGCGCGCGCAGTGCAGGCCGGCCCGCCAGCGCATAGGCGAGGTTCAATGCCGCGAGCACGGCGATGCGCTCGCGTGCCTTGACCTTGCCGCCATCGCGGATCGCGCTCATTTCGCGGTCCACGCTGCCCACCGCTTCGAGCAGGGCAATCTCGCCGCCCTCGGGGCAGCCGAGCAGGTAGCTCTGGCCGAGGATCGTTACTTCCATCTGCTTCATGCGGCACTCACGGGGCGTGGCGGCGCGCTCGCCATCACGGCAGCGTCAAGCGGGACCCCCGCGTCGATCGGCAGGCGTTCGAGCAGCCCGTCGATGCGGTTGCGCGCGGCGCTCAGGCGCAAGCGCAGGCTGTCGCGTTCGTGGGTCACGCCCGTCAGCTTTTGTTCGAGCAGCGCGTTGGTGCGCTGCAATTCTTCGTGCCGCAAGAGCAGGCGCTCAACCCGGTCGGCGAGTTCTTCGATCTTCGACATGGCGTATTGACAGCGTGGCGTGTTCCCTCGATTGTAGAGCTGGGCCTCTCCTACAATGCCCGCTGTTTGGTGCTCGTGCCGCCAGTCTTGTCGGCACAGTTAAACGGGAAGCAGGAAAGAGCCGCAAGGCGCTCAAACTGCGCTGCCCCCGCAACGGTACGTTGGACGAAGTTCAGGCGCTCGCGCCGGTCTTCAACGCCTGCTCGCACACCACTGGAAACC
>CANJKD010000369.1 GCA_947474415.1 Burkholderiales bacterium
GACTACGAAACTCCCACGCCCGCGCGCGTCGCCCGGGCTGCCACCGAGCCGCAATTCCTGCCGCAGTCGAAGGCCCTCATCGCCACGCTGCGCCAGCGTTCAGCGGCCGAGATTGCGGGGTTGATGAACTTGTCGGATGCACTCGCCACGCTCAACGTCGAGCGCTATCGGAACTGGTCGCCCGAATTCACTGCGGCGAACAGCAAGCCGGCCGTGCTGGCCTTCGATGGGGACGTGTACGGCGGGCTGGACGCCACCACGCTGACGCCCGCCGAGTTGGCCTGGGCACAGGACCATGTGGCGATCCTGAGCGGCCTGTACGGCGTTCTGCGCCCACTGGACCGCCTGCAACCCTATCGGCTCGAAATGGGCATTGCGCTGGCCACGGCGCATGGCCGGAACCTGTATGCGTTCTGGGGCGACACGCTGGCGCAGCACCTGAACGAACGCGCGGCGGCCGATGCCTCGCCGGTGATCGTGAACCTGGCGTCGCAAGAGTATTTCAAGGCGACCAACCGGGCCGCGCTGCGCCCGCGCGTCATCGAATGCGTGTTCGAGGATTGGAAGGGCGGGCGCTACAAGGTCATCAGCTTCTTCGCCAAGCGTGCGCGCGGCTTGATGGCCCGCCATGCGATCCGCAAGCGGGTCGCCACGCCGGCCGGCCTGAAGAAATTCGACGCTGAAGGCTACGGGTTCGACGCGGCGTCGTCCGAGCCCGACCGCTTCGTGTTCCGGCGCCGCACCGATTGATTCCGCGCCTGCCATCTGCGGCAAAATCTGGCCCATGAGTCTTCAAGAAGTCACACCTGAATTGCGGGGCTGGATCATCGAGCAGGCCACGGCCGGCCGCACGACCGAAGAAGTGCTCGCGGCGATGTTGGCCAGCGGCTGGACCGAAGAGGTGGCGTTGGCCGCGCTCGAGCACACGCTGACCAGCCAGGTGCCTGCACTCGCCGCCAGTGGCAATCTGCCCCCCGTGGTGCCGGTGCCCGAGCCCTTGCCGCATGGCACGCGCGCCTCGGTGTGGGCCGGCGACCGGCAGGTGGATGTGATCATGAACCTGGCCGATCCGCGCGTCGTCGTGTTCGGCAAGCTGCTGTCGGACGACGAGTGCGATGAAATCATCGCGTTGGCCGGCACCCGGCTGGCCCGCTCTGAAACCGTTCAAACCGCCACCGGCGCTACCGAGGTGAACGAGGCGCGCACCAGCCAGGGCATGTTCTTCGACCGCGGCGAACATGCGGTGTGCCAGCGCCTCGAGGCGCGCATCGCGGCGCTGCTGAACTGGCCGGTCGAGAACGGCGAAGGCTTGCAGGTGCTGCGCTATGGGCCGGGCGCCGAATACAAGCCGCACTACGACTATTTCGACCCCGGCCAGCCCGGCACGCCGGCCATCCTGAAGCGCGGCGGCCAGCGCGTGGCTTCGCTGGTGTGCTACCTGAACACGCCAGCGCTCGGCGGTGCAACCGTGTTCCCCGATGTGAAGCTCGATGTGGCGCCGCTGAAGGGCAACGCGGTGTTTTTCAGCTACGACCGGGCGCACCCGGTGACGCGTTCGCTGCACGGCGGCGCGCCGGTGGTCGAGGGCGAAAAGTGGGTGGCCACCAAGTGGCTGCGGCAAGGGCGGTTTGAATGAGCTCCGGTAAAAATCGGCCTGGCTGTGTGAACGGGTGTCAACCGTCCGTGAATGGCCTGCGTTGATTTCAGCGAGCAATTGGCTCTTTCATTCATTCCCTGAAGGAACACATCATGAACAAAATTCTCGCCGCTCTGATCGCCTCTGCTTTCACCTTCGGTGCGTTCGCCCAATCCGCCACGCCCGCCGCTGCTGCCGCTCCCGCCAAGATGGAAGCCAAGGCCGACGCCAAGCCTGAAATGAAGAAGGAAGCCTCGGCCAAGAAGGCCCACGCCAAGAAGCATTCGTCGAAGAAGAAGGCCGCTCCGAAGGCCGCCGCCAAGCCGGCCGCCTGAGCGACCACAGCGCGACAAAAACCCGACATTGGCCGGGTTTTTTAATGGCAAAGGTCGATGAAAGCGGCTTGTGGCGAGCGCCGGGTCGCCCCACGCCGGCCCGCGCATCCCCGTGGGCCACGAAGGATCCCGTGTTCAGGCCCGCAGGCGCGCGCCGTCAACGGGAGCAAAAGGTCTGGCCCTTTCGATGCACCGCCACTTCCGTTGTTCCCAGGTTTGCGGGCCTTGCAATGGCCAGCGCGCAATCACTGCGTCGAGTTCGGCACGTGCCACGCGCAGGAATGCTCGCGCCCCGAAACCCAGCAGCCAGCGGCTGCGCCGCATCGGCAGCGACAAGGGCAAGGGCGCGCGCTTTGTTGACCCAGTAGACGCAGCCCTGTTCGGCCCAGAAGGCTTGGGGCTCGAAGTGGACGCGGCCGGCGAAACCGGTGTCGCGCGGAAACACGAGCAGCTCGGGCCCGGGTTCGACCACCACTTGCACGAGGTCACTGTGCGAATCGCCGGAGCCTCGGTGCACCAGCAGCACGCGCTCGATGTCGGGGGCGTGCAGCCGGTCGACCTCCGCGTCGGCGCGGTAGACCACGATGCCCTGGCCTTGCCAGGCGGTGCGCCATGTGATGTTCATTGCCGACCTGCTTCTGATTCAGATTCGGACGCTGCTTCCGACATCCGGGCTGCCACGGTAACGCCGCGCGCCCGGTTTGCCTGTGAGCAATCGAATCAAGGTGCAAGCGGGCGTCGGCTCACTTCGCCGGCGCTGACCACGGCTGTCATCTCGAGGTTTTCGATCATCACCGGCTCGATGGTGTCGGCCGGTGTGAAGCCGAAGATGCGGCCGTAGAAGTACAACTCGGCCTCGAACGAACGGCGGATGTTCTCGGCGCGCCGGAACCCGTGCTGCTCGCCAGCGAACAGCAGGTAGGCCACCGGCAGGCCCTTGGCGCGCACGGCATCGAACATGGCTTGCGCCTGCGCGGGTGGAACGGCCTTGTCTTCGGCGCCCTGGAACAGGATCATCGGGCTGCTCAGCCTGTCGGTGAAGTGGACCGGCGAGCGGGCGCGGTACAGCTCCTGGCGCTCCGGGTAGGGGCCGATCAACCCCAGCGTATAGCGCGACTCGAACTTGTGCGTGTCCTGCACCAGCGCTTCGAGGTCGCCGATGCCGTAGTGGCTGGCGCCGCACTTGAAGAAGCTGCGGAAGGTGAGGGCGCACAAGGTGGTGTAGCCGCCTGCGCTCGCGCCCCGGATCGCCACGCGTTCGGGGTTGGCGCGGCCGCGTTCGACCAGGTAGCGCGCGGCGTTGACCGAGTCGTCGACATCGACCACGCCCCACAGCCCGTTCAGGCGCGCGCGGTAGGCGCGGCCATAGCCGGCGCTGCCGCCGTAGTTCACATCGACGACGCCGAAGCCCCGGCTGGCCCAGTACTGGACTTGCCACTTGAACGCCGCGTCGGTGGCGCCGGTGGGCCCGCCGTGGCTGATCACGATCAATGGTGGCCGTTCGCCCTCGGGACCACGGAAGCCGGGGTTCGTCGGCGGGTAGAAGAACGCGTGCGCCTGCAGACCGTTCTCGGTCGGGTAAGCGATGGCCTCGGCGAGCGATGTGTACGCTGCGGCCACGCTGGCGCGGCTCGACTGGCGCAAGGTGCGCAGCACGCCGGTGTTCAGGTCGAGCCGCACGATCGCGGTGGGCGCGGTTTCACTGGCGCAGACGAACACCACGAAGTCAGCGCCGACCTGCAGTTCGCTGATAGCGCAGAACGGTGTTTCGATCGGCTCGAACGCGCTGGCTTCGGGAGCCGTGCCGGGCGCCCCGTCGGGGTGGATCAGCGCAAGCCTGGAGCGGCCTTCGTGCGAGTAGGTGCACACGATGCGGCCTTGCGCGTCGAAACCGTATGTCGACATGCCGAAGGC
>CANJKD010000370.1 GCA_947474415.1 Burkholderiales bacterium
ACGAACTCCAGAGCGCGTGATCAGCTACTTTCAAGACCGCCGTGTGCGTTATGCGGCTTGAGACTTCACAGGGCCGGATCAATAGTGGCGCAGTTCCCGCGCCGAGGTGGTTGGCCCGCCCGCTGCCGGCGGTCCGTCGCTTCAGGTTAAGGGATCGTGCAGGAATGGGCAATCGGGTCCCACTCGACCACCTGCCCGGCTCGAACCGAGGGTTCAAATCGGCGCCATGCGGGCGTCCGCTTTTACAATTAAACATTTACTTACATCCGTACCGCAGGCAGATACGTGTGTCACCTTGCGTGACCGCTGACGCCATTGAGCGTGTCCTTGCTGCCCCATCCCATGTGCCAACACCTTGAGCGCTGATCTCGTTAGCGCTGCCACCGCTCCGGTTCCAAGTCATCCACGCGCGAGACCTGCCACTGCACCGCAACGGCAGGTCGCTGGCCTTTTTCTGTTGCTTTGCCTGGGCCAGGTGCTTCTGTGGGGCGTGAGCGCCGGCCTGAGCTACAGCGCGCCCGAACTCGACAGTGCCGAGCAGTTCGTCTGGGCGTTCTCGATGGAGAGCGGCTACTGGAAGCACCCGCCGCTGCCGACGTGGATCATGCACGAGCTGATCGATGTGTTCGGTCCATCGGTGATGCTCCCGTTCGTCGCCACCCAGGTCTGCATCGTCACGGCGCTGGCGCTCACCTGGCGCCTCGGCTGCGAGTTCATGTCACCGGCCCGCGCGCTGATCCCGGTGGCCCTGACCTCGCTGGTCACGTACCACAACATCGGCGGCGAGTCCTTCAACCACAACACGGTTCTGCTGCCGTTCCAGGCCGCGACCACCTTGCTCTTCTACCTGGCCACGCGCCGCAACACCTGGCGCTTGTGGGCGCTGGCTGGCTTGTTCGCGGGCTTGTCGATGCTCGTGAAATATCTGGCGCTGATGCCCTTGGCCGGCCTGTTGGTGTATTTCGCCGTCGACCGCCATCTGCACCGCCGCCGAACTTTGCTGGGCCTGCTGCTGGCCGTTTGCGTTTTCGGGTTGGTGCTGGTCCCCCACCTGCTGTGGCTGCAACGCACAGACTTCCTGCCATTTCGCTACGCGCGTGAAGTGACGCAGGAACTGCCCGGCGCGTGGGCAACGCTGCGCTCGCTGGCCGACTTCCTCTTCACGCAGTTCCTGCGCCTGTTGCCGTTTCTTGCCGGCCTCTGGTTTGTCACGCGGCGTGGGCGTATGGCACCGCAGTCACCAGCGATCCAGGTGGCGCCTGCCATGGCGCGCCATGACCGGCTGTTCCTGTGGATCGCAGCGCTCGCGCCGCTGACGATCACCGTGCTGATCGGGCTGCTCAGCGCCAGCGCATTGCAGGCACGCTGGGGCACAAACGCATTCTTGCTGACCGGCCTGCTGGGCATGGCGCTGCTGCGCCGCGCTGATACACCGGCCATGCTCAGGCGCACCTTGCAGGTCGTGGTGGCTGTGCATGTGTTGTTGTGCGCCGGTCAAACCCTGGGCAAGACGGTCATTGCCGACCACTTCGAGAAGCACACGCGCGCCAACTTTCCCGGCGCCGTGCTGGCCCGCAATGCGCTGACCACTTGGCAGGCGAACACCCGCGTGCCGTTGCGGCTGGTGGTGTCCGACATCTGGCTCGGCGGGAACCTTATCGCGAACGGTACCCCGCGGCTCGCCGTGTTGATCGACGGCTACAACCTCAGGTCGCCCTGGGTCAAGCTGGACGCAGTCGAGCGTTGTGGGGCATTGGTACTCGATGACACCACCGACGACGCGGCCGGCCACGCAACACCCAGACCGGCACTGGAGGCCCTGATGGATCGCGCCGACGTGCGCGGCACCTGGAATCTGCCGTGGTCCGACGCAAAACACTCAGCGACGGCCGGAGACCGTGGTGTGATTCGCTGGGGGGTCATCAAGCCCACGTCGCCCAAGCCCTGCCCGTTTGATTGAAGCGCCGGGCAGCGCTACTGAAACGCCACCTCGGCAAAGCCACGCAGCTTGCGGCTGTGCAGACGGTCCACGCCGGCCTCGCGTAGCAGCTCGATGGCGCGGATGCCGATGCGCAAATGCTGGTCGACGCGCTCGCGGTAGAAGTGGTTCGCCATGCCCGGCAGCTTGATCTCGCCGTGCAGCGGCTTGTCGCTCACGCACAGCAAGGTGCCGTAGGGCACACGAAAGCGGAAGCCGTTCGCTGCGATGGTGGCGCTTTCCATGTCGAGTGCAATGGCCCGGCTCTGGCTGAAGCGGCGCTCCGGCGTGCTGGCCGCGTTGTGCGACGGCAGCAGCTCCCAGTTGCGATTGTCGGTACTGGCCACGGTGCCTGTGCGCATGATGCGTTTCAGCTCGTAGCCCTTCAACTTCGTGACCTCCTCGACGGCCGACTCCAACGCCACCTGCACCTCGGCCAATGCGGGTATCGGCACCCACAGCGGTAGCTCTTCGTCGAGCACGTGGTCTTCGCGCACGTAGCCGTGAGCGAGCACATAGTCGCCAAGCTGCTGCGTGTTGCGCAGCCCCGCGCAATGGCCCAGCATCACCCACGCGTGCGGGCGCAGCACGGCGATGTGGTCGGTGATGGTTTTCGCGTTGGCCGGCCCGACGCCGATGTTGACCATCGTGATGCCGCTGCCATCGGCGCGCACCAGGTGGTAGGCCGGCATCTGCGGCAGGCGTGGCGGCGCGGCGCCCAGTTCGTCGCCGGGCTGCGCCGGCAGGCCGGCGCAGCGCGTGATCACATTGCCCGGCTCCACGAATGCGGCGTAGTCTTGCGCGCGGGCGCTGCTGCTCATGGTCTCGTGGCCGAGGCGCACGAACTCGTCGATGTAGAACTGGTAGTTCGTGAACAGCACGAAGTTCTGGAAATGTTCGGGCGCTGTGCCGGTGTAGTGGCGCAGCCGGTGCAGCGAATAGTCGACGCGCGGCGCGGTGAACAAGGCCAGCGGCTGGGCCGTGCCAGGGGCGGCCTCGAAGGTGCCGTTGGCAATGCCGTCGTCCATCGCGTGCAGGTCGGGCAGGTCGAAGCGGTCGCGCATCAGCAGGCGCCGTTCGGCGCTCAGGCTGCCTTCGATGTGGTCGTGTTCCGAGAAGGAAAAGTGGACTGGAATCGGCTGCGCACTGGTGCCGATTTCCAGCGACACGTGGTGGTTTTTCAGCAGCAGGCGAAACTGTTCGAGGTAGTAGTTCGAGAACAGGTCGGGCCGTGTCAGCGTGGTCTCGTAGCTGCCGGGGCCCGCGACAAAACCGTAGCTCAGGCGCGAGTCGGCACGCGCCACGGTGTCGGTGTGAACGCGCACGAAGGGGTAGCAGGCCCGCACCCGGCCGGCAAGCGCGTCTCCGGTCACGAAACCGTGCAGCGCGCCGCGCAGGTGCGCAATGCTGCCGTCGTAGATGGCGCGCACCTGGGCGAGTGCGGCGGCAGGGTCGTCGAAATGCGCGGGCGCAATGTAGGGGGGGGTAAGGGACATGGGGATCCTCTTGGACAAGGCCCGATTCTCGCCCCGGTTCGATGACAGGCCTGTGCGTGTCGGGTCACCGCCTGACCCAAGCCCCGTCGAAGCCCGCGCCAGCCGCGCCGGGCTCGAAACCTGCCCACGTCGCCCCCTACACTGGGTGCAGAGCCCCTGCGGCACACGGAGTTTTCAGATGAAGGTGTTGATCCTCGGCAGTGGCGTGATCGGTGTTTCTTCGGCCTACCAACTCGCGCTGGCAGGCCATGAGGTGACCGTGGTCGACCGCCAGCCGGCGGCCGCACTCGAAACCAGTTATGGCAACGCCGGCGAGGTGTCGCCCGGCTACGCGGCGCCCTGGGCCGGGCCGGGCGTGCCGATCAAGGCGATCAAGTGGTTGTTGATGCAGAACCGCCCGCTGGTGA
>CANJKD010000371.1 GCA_947474415.1 Burkholderiales bacterium
CTGCCCATCACGCTCAACACTCCCCGAGCGTCACGCAATGACCCCCAAGACACCCGTTGACCTCGGAAAACGGCGTCAACATGGCCCTTCAGGCCATACAGTGGTCGATGCGTGAAATATGCGGGCTAGGCGCTGCGCAGGAGGCGATGCTCGTTGTCATCAGCACGGTGATCACGTGCGTGGTGACGGCGGCGGCCGCCCGCCGCGTGGCGTGGCTGCGCCCGCTGCTCGGGTTTCGCGGCGCCTCGTCCAAGATCAATCCACCTTCGCCCCCGACACCTTCACCACCTGCGCCCACTTCTTCGTCTCTTCCGCGATGAACCGCACGAACTCGGCCGGCGGCTGACCGCCGGGGATCGCGCCTTGCGACAGCAGGCGCTCCTTGAGGGCCGGTAACTGGAGCGCCTTCGCGGTTTCCTGCTGGAGGCGGTTGACGATGTCGGGCGGCGTGCCGCTTGGGGCGAACAGGCCGAACCAGGAGCTGGCGTCGAAGCCTTTCACCGGGCCGGCCTCGGCGATGGTCGGCAGGTCGGGCAAGGCGGCGCTGCGCTGAGCGCTGGTCACGGCCAGCGCCGTCAGCTTGCCCCCCTTGATCTGAGGCAGCGCCGAGGGCAGGTTGTCGAACATCAAATCAACGGTGCCGCCCACCAGGTCGAGCAGCGCCGGGCCCGAGCCGCGGTACGGGAAGTGCAGCATGAAGGTGCCGGTCATGGCCTTGAACAGCTCGCCGCTGAGGTGGATCGAGGTGCCGTTGCCGCTCGACGCCATGTTCAGCTTGCCGGGGTTCGCCTTGGCATAGCGGATCAGGTCGGCCACGTTGCGGATGCCGCAGGCCTGCGTCTTCGCCGGGTTCATCACCAGCACATTGGGCACCCCGGCCACCAGCACGATGGGGGCGAAATCGCGCACCGGGTCGAAGGTCATTTTCGGGTACAGCGAGGCGTTGATCGCGTGCGTGCCCACCGTGCCCATCAGCAGGTGGTGACCATCGGGCGGCGACCTGGCGATCATGTCGGCGCCGATGTTGCCACCGGCGCCGGGCCTGTTGTCGATGATGAACGTCTGGTTCAAGGCCTTGCCCAGTTCGGGCGCGAGGGCGCGAGCCAGGATGTCGGTGGTGCCGCCCGGCGCGAACGGCACGACGATGCGCACCGGTTTGGTCGGCCAGCCGGCCTGCGCTGGCGAGCAGGTGGCGGCGGCGAAGGGTGGGCATGAGCGGCCTTGGCAGGATCGAGCGCCTGCGGGATTGCGGGCCTTCAGTGTCGCCGCACGGCGGCCGGCGTCAAGCGACTGCGACCCGCGGAACAGCCATCGGTTCGGGGCCCAGCGGCTGCAGCAGCGTGACGCGGCCCTCGTGCCACGCGCGGTCGAAGTCGGCTTCCACGTCGCGCAGCGCGGCGCCGGTGTTGTACGGCGGCAGCGGAAAGCGCGCACAGCCGATCGAGGCCGTGACCCGCAGCGCCACGCCGCCCCAGCGCACGATCAGGTCGTCGCGGCGCACCGCGTCGTTCAGGCGCTTCGCCACTTCCACCAGCACCTGGTCGCCTGCGCCGTGGCCATGGGTGTCGTTGACGTGCTTGAAGTGGTCGATGTCGACCCGCAGCAGTGCGCCCTCGACGCCATCGTCGGGTCAGCCGCCTTGCAACGCCATCACGTCCTGGAAGTGGCGCCGGTTGGCCAGGTTCGTCAGCGGGTCGCGCTCGTTCTGCACGCGCAGCGGGTCGCGGCGGGCGGCCAACTTCTTGTGCGTCTCGCGCACCCGCACGTCAAGCAGCCGTTCCAGAACGGCAGCGGATTCGACGCGGTGGGCTCGGCCCAGGTAGCCCTGCTCGGCAATGCGTGCGTCCAAGGTCGCCGCAGTTTGAGCCCCGGCGCCGGCGCCAGTCGCCAATGTCATTGCGAGCACGGCGTTGCAGACCGCCCGGGTCAACCGGCGGTTCTGGGTTCGCGATGAACAAGACTTTGCCATGCTGACTTTGTCGCCCGGCTCGGCTTGCGGCCCCCATGGCCTGGGTGAGCCTGTGACTCGCCTTGTTCCCGCGAACCCTTGCCGCGCTCCGCCCGGGAGGCGGTGAACCGGCACGGCCTCAGCGCCTGGCGACAACCCGCCCGAACAGTGACAACTGCGCCGAGGCGCGGCTGGCTTGAAGGACGCTCACCAAGGGGGGTGGCGCCGTTGCCGACGAAGCGGCCGACCAGCGCGAAGTGATGCGGGGTGTCGGTGCCATGGGTGCCATTAGCGCGATCACCAGGCTGCGGTTCGCCGAAGAGGCGTCGGGCTTCATGACGACGCCCTGGCGCGGGCCGGGAACTCCGGCGTGCCGATCTGACAGTGGGGCCCCGTCACGGTCAGCAATACCGGAATGGCGCGGCTGACCCAGTCGCCCAGGTCGGCGGCGGTGGGCAGGCGCCTGTCGCCCGGTTGCGTGAGCCGCAGCAGCGACGAAACGCCACCGCGGCAATGCGGGCCGGCGGGCCGGGCGCGTCCGGCGCGGGCGGTATTCCTGGAGCGGATCAGAGGCATGGCAACGACGTCCCTTGAATTTTCCGCCCCGGCGTTCGCGGATGGCGCGCCCGAATGCGGTACGGCTGTAGGGGCGCAACGTCTGTGCCATGGCCCGACGCACGGGTTTTGGCCTCTGCTCGCGAAATAGCGCACAACTTGTCGAGGTGGCGGCGCCCAAATGCGGTCGGCTGGTAACGAATTTGTTACAGGCCCGACCGGATGGGTCGGTACCACGCACTGGCCGTGGCGGGCTATGCCGCAGCCCGGTAGCCGCGCGGGATGGCTCCCAGCAGGCGCCGCGTGTAGTCTTGCTGCGGCGCGTCGAGGATTTGTTCAACGCTGGCCTGTTCGACCACCTCGCCGTCCTTCATCACCATCACCTCGTCGGCCATGAAGCGCACCACGGCGAGGTCGTGGCTGATGAAGATGTAGGCCAGGCCCAGCTCGTCCTGCAGGTCTTTCAACAGGTTCAGCACCTGGGCCTGCACCGAGACATCGAGCGCGCTCACGGCTTCGTCGAGCACCAGCACCTCGGGGTCCAGCGTCAGGCAGCGCGCGATCGCGACGCGCTGGCGTTGGCCGCCGGAGAACTCGTGCGGGTACTTGTCCATCGCGGCCTCATCCAGGCCGACCTTGACGAGCAGCGCGCTGGCGCGCGCCTCCCGATCCGCGTTGGTCCGGCCCACGTGGTGGATCGCCATCGGTTCCAGCAGCGTCTGGCCAACCGTGAAGCGCGGGTTCAGGGCGGCGTACGGGTTCTGGAACACGACCTGGATGCGCTTGCGCATCGGCAGCATCGCGGCCTTGCTGAGTGCCAGCAGGTCGATGCCGTCGAAGGCGACGCTGCCGCCCACCGGGCCACCGCTGGGCTCGTGCAGGCGCAGCAGCGCCAGGCCCATCGTCGTCTTGCCCGAGCCCGACTCCCCGACCACGCCGAGCGTGTGGCCCCGGCGCAGCTTGAAGGTTGCACCTTTCACGGCCTTGAATTCCTTGCGGCCGAATATGCCGCTCTGGATCCAGAAGCTTTTCGTCAGCGCGCGGGCCTCGATGATGACGCGGGCGTTCGGGTCCTTGGCCTTGCTCGTGTTCGCCGCGGCGCGGCCCGAGATGTGGTCGTCGATCACCATCAAGCGCGGCGCCCGCTGTTCGAGCGTCGGGCGGCAGGCGAGCAGTGCCTTCGTGTACGTGTCTTGCGGGTCGGCAAAGATGCGCGCCACCGGCGCCTGTTCACGCACCGTGCCCTGGCGCATCACCACCACATGGTCGGCAATCTCGCCCACCACGCCGAGGTCGTGGCTGATGAACAGCATGCTCATCCGGTAGCGCGACTTCAGGCCCGCGAGCAGCTCCATGATCTGGCGCTGGATGGTC
>CANJKD010000372.1 GCA_947474415.1 Burkholderiales bacterium
CCAGCCGCTCAGGCCGGCTCGACAACCAGCGGCAACTACAAAAACGTAGTGCCATACGCGCGGAAATGTCGCTCTAAGTCGTTGATTCCATTGAAGGTGACGGGGCCAAATGACAAACTCGGGCTAGGCCACGGCAATCAGCAACTGGCGTGTCTGCATAACGTCGCGCTGCGCCTGCGAATCGCCGAGCAGCGCCAGCGCCTGCAGGCCTTGCGCCCAGGTCGCATCGAACCTCCGGGCCTGCACGTCGAGCCGAGCCAGCTGAAACCGGGCGTGCGATCGTCAGCGCGAACTGGCTGTGCTCCAGCGACTGCGCCGCCAGGCCCGACTCTTCGAAGGTATGCGCCAGGTTGACGAGCAGCTGCGCTTCATAGCGGCGGTCGTCGATCACGCGCGCCACTTCGAGCGCGCCGAGGTAGGCGCGCAAGGCCCCGGCGAAGTCGCCCATGCCATGGGCAAGGATGGCGCGCACGTTGGCGGCGGCGATGCCACAGCGCTCGGCGCGGCGGCGCAAGCTGGCATCGGCGGTGAGCAGGTGGCGATGGACGAGCAGTTTGTCGAGCACGGCGCACTCTGGGCGCGTGGCCTCGTGGGCGGCGGCCACCTGCAGTGCGCAGCGGGCCCGCAGCAAGGCGTCTTGTGCCGGCAGCAACTTCGGCCAGCGGTGGCGCCTTTCAAGAATGAAGGTTGCGGGAACCCGTGAGCCACTCCGATGTCTTGCCGCGCCACGTTCTGGCTACCTGCGCAGCGGCCGCCTCGGCCGTGTTTGCCGCGCTAGCGTCAGCCGGGCCGAACCTGATCATGAACGGTGGGGGTGAAGCCGGGCCGCGCTCCGCAAACGGCCATCCTGATTGACGCCGTCCGGCGAGTGAAGCATCGACGCCACCGGGCGGGTACGTCGGCCCGCTCATTAACCCGGTGCAGCTGACTTTGGCGGCCGGCGGCTACACGATCACCAACGGCGCAGGCATGGCGGGCGAGAACCCGAACTTCACGGCGTGGCGCTTCAACGGCGGCGACAACCGGGTCTGGGCCGTCGAGATCATTGACGATGCGACGAAGACGATGCTGGTGCAGGGCTGCTGCGGCGACTTCGTCTACAACACCCAGGCCGGCGCGGCAAACCAGGCCTTCGCGCAGAACTACAGCAGCACGCTGACGCTGTTCTCAACGACCACGCTCGACTTCATCACCGCGGACTACAGCCCCCGCGACAACGCCGGCGGCACTGCGCTGCGCATCACCTCCCGCACCGCGCCCGTGCCCGAGCCCACGACCTGGGCGTTGATGCTCGCCGGCCTGTGCGGGCTCGGCACGTTCGCGCCAAAGCGCGGCACGTGCAGCCCACACGGCTGAAGCGCACCCCGTTCAGACTCCCGCGCCGGCCGTCACGATCCAGCCTTCGAGCGGGTCGATGGCGGCAGGCAGGCCCTGGTTCGGCCGCCCGCTCGCCCAGGCGGCCTGCAGCAGGCACAGCACGGCGTCGAGCCGGTCCCCAGAGGCGTCGGCGACCAGTGCATCGCGCTGCGCATGCGTGAGGCGCAAGCGAAGCTGCAGGCGCGTGCGGCCCTGCTCCAGCGCCTCGATCAGGTCCTTGCGGGCGATCAGCCGCTCGGACGTCTGCTTCGCCTTGTCATCGCTCTTGTAGGAGCGCGTACCGAGCAGTTCGCGCGCCAGCAGGCCGGGGTAACCTTCCAGCGCGACACGGCTTTCATCGCCCGCGTGCAGGCCCGGCAGGTGCACGCCCGCGTCGATCAGCAAGGGCACGCCGGCATGCAGCATGTAGGCCACCGGCGGATTCACCCACTTCATCGACGGCGACGAGCCCGCCGGCCGATCGGTGGCACGGTGAGCGAACTTGGCACCCACCGGTCGCGCGTTGCAAAAGGCTGCGAAGGTGGCACGAATTTCCTCGCGCGAGAGCGCCGCGTAGTGGCGCATCAGCGCGCGCCAGTCGAGAGGCCAGCCGAGCGCCAGCACCAGTTCGCGCGGCAGGCCGAAAGGCAGGTCGAACACGCCGAGCCAGGGGCCTGGCGTGCGCAACCATTCGGCAAAGCTTTCGAAGCTGGCGTGCGCTTCGATGCGCTGTAAGCGCAGCGCGCCCTGCGCGGCATGGCCGAGCGCAATCATGATCGGCTTGCGCGCGGTGGGCCGGCTGGTGAAGTCGATGCCGGCAAGCAAGGGAAAACCGTGAGAAGAGGCGAGCATGGGCGGGAGATAGAGTCGAGTTGAGAACACCGCCGCACTTTATCGGGAACCCCCTCATGACCACAGCCGCGCCAGACCGCAAAGACCCTCCGACGCCTGCCCTGGCAACGCCCACCCCGGCACCGCCGCAAGAGCGCATCGTCACCACCGAGCACCGCCTGAAAGTCGGCACGCGGACACTGGCCTACACCGCCACCTGCGGCACCCTCGTGCTGCACGACTACGACCCGGGCCGGTCCGCCAAAGACGGCGAGCGCGGCGCCGACAAGCCGCGTGCCGCGCTGTTCTTCACCGCCTACACGCTGAAGACCGACAAGAAGCCATCTGGCAGCAGCGAACGGCCGGTGACCTTCAGCTTCAACGGTGGCCCGGGGTCGAGCAGCGTGTGGCTGCACCTTGGCATCCTCGGACCGCAGCGCGTGGCCACCGACGAAATGGGCAACGCACCGCCACCGCCTTATGCGCTGAAAGACAACGAACACACCTTGTTGACCGACAGTGACCTGGTTTTCATCGACCCGGTGGGCACCGGCCATTCGCGCATGGCCGAAGGCGAGAAGGTGACCGAGTTCCACGAGTACCAGCGCGACCTCGACGCGGTGGGCGAATTCATCCGCCTCTACCTGACGCGCTATGGCCGCTGGGGCGCGCCCAAGTACCTGATCGGCGAAAGCTATGGCACGACACGCGCCGCCGGCCTGTCGCTGCACCTGCAGGAAAAGCACGACATCTTCCTGAACGGCGTGATGCTGGTGTCACTCGCGATCGACCTTCAAACCCTCAGCTTCGACGATGGCAACGAGCTGCCGTATGCCCTCTTCCTGCCCACCTACGCGGCCACGGCCTGGTACCACAAGGCGTTGGCACCCGAGCTTCAGAAGCAGCCGCTGGCCGCCGTGGTGAAGGCCGCCGAAGCGTTCGCGACGGGCGACTACACGGTGGCGCTGATGCAGGGTACGCGGCTCGCCGGGCCCGAGCGCACACGCATCGCCGGCGAGGTGGCGCGCTACTCGGGCCTGTCGACCGACTACGTACTGAAGAGCGACCTGCGGCCGGTGGAGTCGCGCTATTTCAAGGAGTTGCTGCGCTCGCGCAGCCAGGTCGTGGGCCGCCTCGACTCCCGCTTTCTGGGGCAGGACCGCGACGATGCCGGCGAACACGCCGAAACCGATCCATTCATGAACGCCGTGCTCGGCGCCTACGCCACCGGGATCAATCGCCTGCTCAAAGATACGCTGAAGTTCGAGACCGACGCGCCCTACGTGGTGCACGCGCCGATCTGGGACAAGTGGAGCTGGAAGGGCTTCGAGAACAAGTACGTGAACATCGGCGCGAGCCTGCGCAAGGCCGTGCACGCGAACCCGCACATGCGCGTCTACGTGGCGAGCGGCTACTACGACCTGGGCACGCCGCACGCGGCCGGCGACTACACGCTGAGCCACCTGGGCCTGCGCGAAGCGGCGCGCGCCAAGATCAGCGTGAGCTACTTCGAGGCCGGCCACATGATGTACATCCACCAGCCTTCGCTGGTGCGCATGGCCAAAGAACTGCGCGCGTTCGTGCGGGGCGGCTGAGGCGCAAGTCAGCTTGCGCCGCGCGCCTTCGCGCGGGCGGCTCAGGTCAGCGGAACCGGCTGCAGCTCGATCAGCGCACGCTTGAGCCCGGCC
>CANJKD010000373.1 GCA_947474415.1 Burkholderiales bacterium
GCAAGGCATTCAGGCCGGCGCCACGGCGAATCGTGTGGCGCTCGAAGCGATGGTGCTGGCACGCAACGAGGGGCGCGACATCAAGAATGAAGGCCTCGACATTCTGCGTGACGCCGCCCGATGGTGCAGCCCGTTGAAGTCCGCGCTCGACACCTGGGGCGAGATCAGCTTCAACTACGCCTCGACCGACACCTCCGACTACGTGAACACCCCCTCGGTGTCCTGATTGATATTCGCGCCCTCTCCCGGTGGAAGAGGGAGGAAGGCAACACAGAGGCGCATCAGCATGCGAATCACCCAAGGTACCTTCTCGTTCCTGCCCGACCTTTCGGACGCGCAGATCACGAAGCAGATCGATTACTGCCTGGCCAAGGGCTGGGCCGTGGGCCTGGAATACACCGACGACCCGCACCCGCGCAACACCTACTGGGAAATGTTCGGCAACCCGATGTTCGACGTCCACGACGCGGCCGGCGTGATGATGGAGCTGGCCAGCTGCCGCAAGACCTTCCCGTCGCACTACATCCGCGTGACGGCCTTCGACTCGACCCACGGCACCGAATCGGTGGTGATGTCGTTCATCGTCAACCGGCCCAAGGTGGAGCCGGGCTTCCGCCTGACCCGCACCGAAGGGGCGGGCCGCACGATGCGCTACAGCATCGAGAGTTACGCCGTGGCGCGCCAGCCCGAAGGCGAACGGTACTGACTGGAGCCACAGCATGCATGCGCCAACCACCGACAGCGGGCCCAGCGCCGGGCCGCCGCAAGCGGGCCCGCGTTCCCCCGGGGGAACGCTTGACGTACCCGTCGAGCGAGGGGCGGACATGACGCCGCGCGCGCTGTTCGAAGGCTCGGGCGCCAAAGCCTTGCTGCAGCAACTCGACGCCGAACTGATCGGCCTCGCGCCGGTGAAGGCCCGCATCCGCGACATCGCCGCGCTGCTGCTGATCGACAAGCTGCGCGGCCAGCAAGGCCTGCAGTCGCAGGCGCCTTCGCTGCACATGTGCTTCACCGGCAACCCCGGCACCGGCAAGACCACGTTGGCGATGCGCATGGCCGGGGTGCTGAAGCAACTCGGCTATCTGCGCAAGGGCCACCTGGTGGCGGTGACGCGCGACGACCTCGTCGGCCAGTTCATCGGCCACACGGCGCCCAAGACCAAGGAGGTGATCAAGAAGGCGATGGGCGGCGTGCTCTTCATCGACGAGGCCTACTACCTCTACCGGCCCGAGAACGAGCGCGACTATGGCCAGGAATCGATCGAGATCCTGCTGCAGGTGATGGAGAACCAGCGCGACGACCTGGTCGTGATCCTGGCCGGCTACAAGGACCGGATGGACACCTTCTTCAGCAGCAACCCCGGCATGGCCTCGCGCGTGGCGCACCACATCGACTTCCCCGACTACAGCGAGGCCGAGCTGATGCAAATCGCGCAGCTGATGCTGACAGCGCTGAACTACCGCTTCGCTGCCGCTGCGGTGCCGGCCTTCAAGCAGTACCTGCACCTGCGCCGCGGCCAGCCCAACTTCGCCAACGCGCGCTCGGTGCGCAATGCGCTCGACCGCGTCCGCCTGCGCCACGCCACCCGGCTGTTCGACGTCGACACGGTGTTGACTCACGACGAGCTGACGACCTTGCAGGCGCAAGACATCCTCGCCAGCCGCGTGTTCGAGAATTCATCGCTCAAGGAGAAAACATGACGACACCATTGCCTGTGGGAGCCCCCCGCGCCGCCGCGCCGGGCCGCCCCGAGCAAAGCCCGACCCTGGGCCACGAATGGGCCTCTTCGTGGCCGACGGCAGGTCAACCGGCGTACCCGTCGCGCGGGGTGCAGACATGAGCATCGAGGCACTCATCTTTGACGTCGACGGCACGATGGCCGACACCGAAGAGGCCCACCGCGTGGCCTTCAACCTGGCGTTCGAGCGCTACCGGCTCGGCTGGGTCTGGGAGCGGCCCGAATACCGCGAACTGCTGAAGATCACCGGCGGCAAGGAGCGCATGGCGAGCTACATCGACACACTGGCCGTGAGCCCCGCGGAGCGCAGGCGCCTGAGCACGATGGTGGCCGACATCCACGCCGAGAAAACACGCTTCTACAGCTCGTTCGTGGCCGATGGCGCAGTGCCCTTGCGCGACGGCGTAGAGCGTCTGCTCAGAGAGGCGCTCGAGGCGGGCTGCAAGCTCGCCATTGCCAGCACCACGACCGCCGTGAACATCGACGTGCTGCTGCACGCCACGCTCGGGCCGCGCGGCCTCGACATGTTCAACGCCATCGCCTGTGGCGACCAGGTGCGCGCCAAGAAGCCGGCGCCCGACATCTACGAACTCGCGCTGCGCGGGCTGGGGCTGCCGGCCGAACATGTGGTGGCGTTCGAGGATTCGCCGAACGGGCTGCGCGCTGCCGCTGCCGCCGGCTTGCGCACCGTCGTCACGCCCACCTTCTGGACCGAAGGGGGTGACTTCTCGGCTGCGGCGCTGCTGCTGCCGTCCTTGGGCGACCCCACGCAGCCGCTGCCCGGCGAACCCGGTGGCCGGCTCGAATCGGCCGCCTGGCTGGGCTTCGCCGAACTCGCGCGCCGCCTGTCGGACCGCGCGTCGTGAGCCCGCCGGGCCGCCATGGCCAACGAAGGGGCACGCTCTCGTGGAGCTTGGGCGAATTTGCCGCGGGACGAAGCAAGGAGCTTGCCCAATGAACCCCCGCCTGCGCATCGCGCCCAGCCTGCTGGCGGCCGACTTCGCGAAGCTGGGCGAGGAGGTCAGGGCCATCATCGACGCCGGTGGATGCGCTGACTCCGCTGTTCGCGCAGGCCGGCGCCGCCATCATCAGCTTCCACCCCGAGGCCAGCGAGCACGTCGACCGCAGCCTGCAGCTGATCCGCTCGTTCGGCATCAAGGCCGGGCTGGTGCTGAACCCGGCCACTCCGCTGCCCAAGACCGAGGCGGTGCGGCGATTGATCGATGCCTCGGGCCGCGACATCTGGCTCGAAGTCGATGACGGTGTAAAGGCCGACAACGCCCGGCGCATCGCCGCCATCCTCATCAATGCGCAGCAGGGCTGTGCCGCGAGACAAGAATCACAAGCCCCAAGGAATACCCGATGCCCACCGAAGGAAAGTCAACCCTCACGCAGTTCCTGATCGAGAGCCGGCGCCGGCACCCGAGCGCCACCGGCGACCTGAACGGCTTGATCACCGATGTATCGCTTGCCTGCAAGGCGATCGCGCGCAAGGTCGCCTATGGCGGGCTGTCCGGGGCGCTTTCGCCGCTGGCGCACGCGGCACCGCAGGTCAGCGTGCAGGGCGCGGGGCAGAAGGCGTTCGACTTGCTGAGCAACAACTATTTCATGCGCGCCAACGAGTGGGGTGGGCATGTTGCGGGCATGGTGTCGGAGGAAATGGAAGCACCGTACACCTTGCCGCCGCAGTACCCGCGCGGCAAGTACCTGCTGCTGTTCGACCCGCTCGATGGCTCGTCGAACATCGACGTGAACGTGACGGTGGGCAGCATCTTCTCGATCGTGCGCGCGGTCACGCCCGAGCAAGACCCACAGCCACAAGACTTCCTGCAGCCCGGCACGGAACAGGTGTGCGCCGGCTACGCGATCTACGGCCCGGCGACGATGCTGGTGCTGACGCTGGGCAACGGCACGCACGCCTTCACGCTGGAACCGCAGCTCGGCGAGTGGGTGCTGAGCCACCCGAACCTGCGCATTCCGGCGCGCGCCCGAGAATTCGCGATCAATGCATCGAACAGCCGCTTCTGGGAACCTGCCGTGAAACGCTATGTCGATGAATGCCTGGCCGGCAGCGCCGGGCCCCGCGGCGCCGACTTCAACATGCGCTGGATCGCCTCGCTGGTGGC
>CANJKD010000374.1 GCA_947474415.1 Burkholderiales bacterium
CCACGGCCGACGCGTACACGCTGTTCGAGCGCTTCGAGGCCAAGCTCGAAAAGCACCAGGGGCACCTGGTGCGCGCCGCCATCGAACTGACCAAAGACTGGCGCACCGACCGCGTGCTGCGCCGGCTGGAAGCGATGCTCGCGGTGGCCGACCGCGAGGCCTCGCTGATCATCACCGGCAATGGCGATGTGCTGGAGCCCGAGCTCGGCATCGTCTCGATCGGCTCGGGCGGCGCCTATGCCAACGCGGCGGCCCGGGCGCTGTTCATGAACACCGAACTCGCGCCGAAAGACATCGTCAAGAAGTCGCTCGAGATTGCCGGCGAGCTTTGCATTTATACAAACCAGAGTCACATCATCGAGACTTTGGATTGAAGCCGGAACGACCATGAAATCCAGCATGACGCCGCAAGAGATCGTCTCCGAACTCGACCGCCACATCGTCGGCCAGGGCAGCGCCAAGCGCGCCGTGGCGATCGCGCTGCGCAACCGCTGGCGGCGCCAGCAGGTGCCCGAGCCGATGCGCGCCGAGATCACGCCGAAGAACATCCTGATGATCGGGCCCACCGGTGTCGGCAAGACCGAGATCGCGCGGCGCCTGGCCAGGCTGGCCGATGCGCCCTTCATCAAGGTCGAGGCCACCAAGTTCACCGAGGTCGGCTATGTCGGCAAGGATGTCGACTCGATCATCCGCGACCTCATCGACATGGCCGTGAAGCAGGAGCGCGAGCACGCCATGCGCCGCCACCGCAGCCGTGCCGAAGACGCCGCCGAAGACCGCGTGCTCGACATCCTGGTGCCACCGGCGCGCACCAGCGGCAATACCGGTACGGGTGACTTCGGCTTCACCCCGCCGCCCGCCCTGCCCGCCGCCGACAGCACGGCGCGCCAGGTGATGCGCAAGCGCCTGCGCGAGGGCGTGCTGGCCGACAAGGAAATCGAGATCGAGGTGGCCGAGCCGAAGCCGGCGCTCGAAATCATGGGCCCGGCCGGCATGGAGGAAATGACCGAACAGCTTAAGGGCCTGTTCGCGAACGCGGGCGGCGGCGCGAAGCGCAAGGTGCGCAAGATGCGCATTGATGAGGCGCACAAGCTGCTGATCGAGGAAGAGGCCGCCAAGCTCGTCAACGACGACGAGGTGAAACTGGCGGCGCTGGCGAATGCCGAACAGAACGGCATCGTCTTCATCGACGAGATCGACAAGGTGACGTCACGGTCCGAGGGCAGCGGCGCCGAGGTCTCGCGCCAGGGCGTGCAGCGCGACCTGCTGCCGCTCGTGGAAGGCACGACCGTGAGCACCAAGTACGGCATCGTCAAGACCGACCACATTCTGTTCATCGCCTCCGGTGCGTTCCACCTCAGCAAGCCGAGCGACCTGATCCCGGAGTTGCAGGGCCGCTTCCCGATCCGAGTCGAACTGAGCTCGTTGAGCGTCGACGATTTCGAAGCCATCCTGACGCAGACCCATGCCAGCCTCGTCAAGCAGTACACGTTGCTGCTCGCCACCGAAGGCGTGACGCTGGCGATGCAGCCCGACGCGATCCGCCGCGTCGCGCAGATCGCGTTCGACGTGAACGAACGCACCGAGAACATCGGCGCGCGGCGGCTGTCCACGGTGATGGAGCGCCTCCTCGACGAGGTGAGCTTCGACGCCCCGAACCGCGAAGGCCAGACGGTCAGCATCGACGCCGCCGAGGTCAACGCCAAGCTCGGCGAACTGGCCAAGAACGAAGACCTGTCGCGCTACATCCTGTGAAGCGCTGCGCGTCGGCCTGATGCGGCCGGCTTGACGCGCATCACCTCGGCGCCCGGCCCGTCTGCTAGGGTTGCGTCATGTCATTCGACGCGCCCTTCATCCACGCCGGCCTGCGCGGCTTGACGCGCCTGCCGCGGCGCGAGGGCAGCGCCGGCGCAGTGCAATGGCGCTGGGAATGGGCGGTGCTGCCGACGCTGGTGGGCACCATCCCGGCCTTCTACATCGAACTGCTCGCGCCCGGCGGCAACGTGCTCGCCAGTCTGTTGTATGGACTGGCCGCCGGAGCCGTGGCGGCCGGGCTGTGGCACACCGGCATGCACACCGGCAACGCGCCCCGGCACGTGCGCCACAACACCTTCGACACGCTGCTGGCGCTGTTCCTGCTGCTGTCGGCCGCGCTGCCGGCCAGCACCGGGTCGGGCCTGGCACTGACGCTGCGCGGGTTCGCGGCAGCCTTCACGCTGCTGCGCCTGATGTGGTCATTGCAACCCGCGGTGCGGCGCGGCAGCCTGGCCTGGCTGCTGTTGCTCGCGCTCGCCGTGCTGGGCTCGTGCGGCGTCGGTTTCTGGTGGCTGGAGCCGCGCGCGCACACGCTGGGCGACGGCCTGTGGCTGGCCTTCACGACCGCCGCCACGGTGGGTTATGGCGACATCGTGCCGACCACGCCGGCCTCGAAGATCTTCGCAGTCTTCGTCGTGCTGCTCGGCTTCGCCGTGCTGTCGCTCGTTACCGCCGCCATTGCGGCGATGTGGGTCGAAACCCAGGAACGCCGCATGGAGCGCGACATCCTGCACGACCTGCATCGGCAGATGCAGGGTCTGCGCGACGACATCGCCGCGCTGCGGCGCGACCGCAACGACCCGCCCGACGGCGACTGAGCGTGTGTGAATTATTCATTTTTGAACCCTCTCCCCAAAAAGGGGCGAGGGAGAAAACGCAGCCACTTCGAAAAATTCACAGGCTCTGCCGGCGTGAGCGCTTTCTTGCTACCCCGTATTGACTCCCTCGCCTCTCTGGGGAACGGTTGCATCCGGCCGGTTCATCGCCAACCGCGTCAGACCTGTATCAAGACGCATCCACCGCGCGATGCCGGCCGGTGTAGAGCCAGGTAGCCGCCATCGCGAAACGCAGAGCGCACCAGGGCCGGTCACGCCAAAACGGTTGGGATCGGACCGGGACTTGCTGCGGTGTGATGGGCACCCCGCCGCCGCCCGCCCGATGAACCTGTCAAGGGAGTTCTTCATGTCGCCCACCCTGCTGCCGAATTTCGTGATGCTCCGGCGCACCCCTTTGCCAGGCGGCACGGCTGGCACAGGGGCGCGCTGGTGGCCAGGCTGGGGCTGCTCGTATTGGGTGGGCCGGCGCTTTGCTACCTGTGGTTGGGCGCGCCGCATGAAGCGGCGTCTGGCGTGAGGCCCAACCCGAAGCCGGCGGCGGCCGCGCTCGACCCGCAGGGGCGGGTGGGCGAGCCTGCACGCCTGGTCGAGCGCGCGCTGCAACTCGATCCGAAGAACACCAAGGTGCTGGCATTGGCCGGCTCGCTGGCGCTGGACCGCAAGGACTACGCTGCGGCCATGCGTTATTGGGAGCAACTCGCCCGGGCGGAGCCAGCGGGCAGCGCGCCGGCCCGGCAGGCGCGGCTGAGCATCGCGCAAGCCCAGCGCCTCGCGGATGCACCCGCAGGCTTCATGCGGGTGGTGGTGGCGAACACATCGGCCGGCGCGCTTCGCACGACGCCCTGATCCGGCACGGGCCGGTGCCGGTACGCAGGTGCCGGTTGCACCGTTCAGCCCGTGCCGACTACAAGGCGAGTCGGTGCGACTGGAGTTGCAGCAGGCCTTCGAAGATCAGCGTGTCGACCGTCTCGAACGCCAGGTCGGTGATGGGCGCGAGCTTCACCGCGGCGCCACCGGTCATGAACAGCGCCGGGCTCTCGCCAGTGCGCTTCAGCAGCTTGCGGTGCATGCGCTCGACGGCGCCGGCAATGGCGTCGGCGCCACCGCTCATCAACGCGTCGCCAGTGTTGGTCGGGAAGTCGACGGCTTCGCCGGTGGGTGCCTTCAGGCCGGCGGTGCCCATTTCGAGCGCGCGCAGCATCAGG